>JBFJNI010000026.1:0-38434 GCA_041618235.1 Acidimicrobiales bacterium | reverse complement strand
CTGGCCGACGGTGGTCTCGCTGGCCGAGTGTCCTTTCTCCTCGGCGTTGGTGGAGTCGGCCATGAGGAGCCGGATGCCGGGATCGTGGGCGAGCGAGCCCATCCGCGACAGGTCGGTGAGCCGACCGTCGACCGGTGTGAGGTCGATCTTGAAGTCGCCCGAGTGGACGATGACGCCCTGCGGGGTGTGGAACGCGGTGGCGAAGCCGTGGGGCACCGAGTGGGTGACGGGGATGAACTCGCAGTCGAACGGACCGATCTTGCGCCGCTCGCCGTCCTTCACCGGGATGAACTCGGTGCGGTCGAGCAGGCCGGCTTCCTCGATGCGGTTCTTCGCCAACCCCAGCGTGAGCTCGGAGCCGTAGATGGGGAAGCTCACGTCGCGGAGCAGGAACGAAAGCCCGCCGGTGTGGTCCTCGTGACCGTGGGTGGCGATGCAGCCCTCGATGCGGTCGGCGTTCTCGTAGAGGTAGCTGAAGTCGGGCAGCACCAGGTCGACACCGAGCATGTCGAGATCAGGGAACATCAGGCCACAGTCGATGAGCATGATGCGGTCGTCGACCTCGACGCAGGCGCAGTTCCGCCCGATCTCGCCGAGGCCGCCGAGGAACGTGATCTTCACCGGAGCGGGCATGCCCGCACGGTACCGGTCGGTGGCGGCGATGGCCGTTTCCGGCGACGTGCTCAGCCCTCGGTGAGGGCGTGCCAGATCTCCTTGGCCTCGACCTCGAGGCCGTCGGGCGTGGGGCCCATGGGCGGACGGCACTCCCCCGCCGGCAGGCCGAGCGTGCGCAACATGGCCTTGGTGGGCACGGGATTCGGGGCCTCGAGGGTCGTCTCGAACGCGTAGGACGGCAGGAGTCGGGCGTTGATGGCCCGGGCCTCGGCGACGTCGCCGGCATCGAACGCGTCGAACATCGCATGGATCTGCGGACCGGCCCAGTGCGAGGCGACGCTGATCGCACCGCAGGCGCCGACGGCGAGGAGCGGCAACGTGAGATTGTCGTCGCCCGAGTAGATCTCGAAGTCCTCGGGTGCGTCGGCCGCGACCACCGCGGTGTCGGCCGGGCTGCCACCGGCATCCTTGAGCCCGACGATGGTCGGCACCTCGTGAGCCAGGCGGACGATGGTGTCGGTGTCGACCTTGCGCCCCGTGCGACCGGGGATGTCGTAGAGGACGATCGGGAGATCGGTGGCCGAGGCGATCATGCGGAAGTGCTGGTCGAGCCCTGCCTGCGAGGGCTTGTTGTAGTAGGGCGCGACCACGAGGAGGCCGTCGACGCCGATGCCGGCAGCCGATTCGGACTGGCGGATGGCGTGGGCGGTGTCGTTCGAGCCCGTGCCGGCGATCACCGGGACGTCGACCGCCTGCCGGACCGCTCGGAACAGGTCGACCGACTCGATGGCCGACAGCGTCGGCGACTCGCCCGTGGTGCCGTTGACGACGAGGCCGTCGCTGCCGTGGTCGACGAGCCACCGGGCCAGCTGCTGGGCACCGTCGAGGTCGAGACCGCCGTCACCGTCGAACGGCGTGATCATGGCGGTGAGTACCCGGCCGAATCGGGCGGTGGGCAGGGTTCCCATCAGATGATCCCTTCGCTGGCTCGTTCGGTGCCGAGGGTCGCGAGCAGGTCTTCGTGCAGCTCGAACCAGGTCGAGTGGTAGCTCGGGAACATCGGCTTGGTGAACCAATCGTTGTCGCCGGCGGCCACGTGGTCAAAGGCGGTTTGCAGACGGCGTCGGTGACCGTCGAACCGGGCGAGCACCGACGCGAGCGTGGTGAGCACGGGGATGGCTCGCACGTGGACGTCGCCGAGTCGGGCGCGGACCGTCGCGTCGTAGTCGGGATCGGCGTGGTCGTTGACCTCGTTGTTCCCGTCGACGGGCCGCAACTGCCACGCCGTGCACACGTCGAGCAGCTCGCGGTTGAAGGCCAGGAAGTCCTCGTACGCGGCTTCGATCGACGGACGCAGATCGTGGTCGTCGAGCTCCTCGGCGAGCATGCGCAGGCCGTGGACCTTTCCCTCGGGCGTCAGCTGAAAGCCTGGGATCCGACCGGCTCGACACGTGGCGAGGCCGACCTCGACCAGCTCTTCGAGCTCGGAGCCGGCGGTCGTCACGTCGAGGTCCATCATCTCGGCCACGGCGTCGGCCTCGGCGATGCCTTTGAGCCTCAGCGCGTGCAGCGCCAGCAGTCGTGGGGTCGAGACGTGGGACACGTCGCGGGACGATAGTGGGCGCACCGCCGGCCGAACCGGGCCCCGTCGGCCGGGCAGCGGTCAGCCCTGGGGGCCTCGGACCAGTCGACCCGGCAGCGAACCGGTGAACTCGTCGTCGACCACCGTGACGGTTCCGGCGCAGATGGTGCGGTGGTAGCCCCGCGCCCGCTGGAGCAGCCGGCGGGCTCCCGAGGGGAGGTCGTGCACGATCTGCGGGTCGTCGGCGCCGAGGTGCTCGTAGTCGATGACGTTGACGTCGGCCCGCATGCCGGGGGCGAGCAGACCACGATCGAGGAGGCCGTACAGCTCCGCCGTCTCACGCGTCTGGCGGCGCACCACGAACTCGAGCGGCAGCGTGCCACTGCCCTGCTGGCGATCTCGCGACCAGTAGCTGAGCATGAACGTCGGCATGCCGCCGTCGCACACGGCTCCGCAATGGGCACCGCCGTCGGAGAGGCCCATGCGGCTCTGAGGATGGAGCTGCAGCTGGCGAGTGAGCTCGAGATCGCCGTAGGCGTAGTTGAACAGGGGGAAGTACAACATCCCGCTGCCGGGTCCACCGCCGGAGTCGCCGGCGAGGACGTCGTAGGCGACCTCCTCGGGCCGTCGTCCGGTGGCCTCGGCGATGCCGGCCACCGAGTCCGCGTACCCGGGCTCGTAGCTCTCGTCGCCCCGGAAGGGGAACATGCGCTCCCACGTCGTGGTGACGAATCGGGCGAAGTCGCCGCCCAGGTCGATGGGGTCGTCGTCGATGAACCGCTGCCGGTACTCGGGCGACAAGGCCTTGGCCCGGCGCTCCTCGGGCGACAGGAAGCCGAGCTCACCCCACGACGGCTTGAACAGGAACGGGTGGAGGGTCAGATCGAAGGCGAAGAGGATGCCGATGGCCCGGCCCGCGACCTGGCAGTAGATGGGGAGGCCGTCGGCGGCGGCCTCCTCGAGCAGGCGAAGCGACGTCTTCCAGTAGTCGGGGTCGGTGTCGGGCTGGTTCAGGTTGAAGCTCACCGGTTGGCCGGTGAGGGCCGCCAGCTCGCGCATCCAACCGAACTCGTCGCCGACCTTGATGTGGTCGGGGCTGTACTCGAACACGCCGTGACCCACCGCGGCGATGGCCTTGCCGATACCGAGGATCTCGTCGTCGGCCGCCGTCGTGCCCGGCACCAGTTCGCCGTCGATCGACTTGTGGATCGGCGTGCGGCTGGTCGAGAACCCGAGCGCACCGGCCCGCAGACCGGACTCGACCATCGACGCCATGCGGGCGATGTCGTCGGCTCGGGCGGGCTCGTTGGCCGCGCCACGCTCGCCCATGACGTAGGTCCGGAGGGCGCCGTGCGGGATCTGGGCCCCGACGTCGCACACGTACTGGCGACGGTCGAGGGCGTCGAGGTAGCCCTCGAAGGTCTCCCACTCCCAGGCGATGCCGTCGGACATCGCCGCGCCCGGGATGTCCTCCACGCCCTCCATCAGGCCGATGAGCCAGTCGCGCCGCTCGGGCGCGACGGGGGCGAAGCCGACGCCGCAGTTGCCCATGACGACGGTGGTGACGCCGTGGAACCCACTGGGCGTCAGGAACGGGTCCCAGGTGGCCTGAGCGTCGTAGTGGGTGTGGATGTCGACCCATCCCGGCGTGACCAGCAGGCCGGTGGCGTCGATCTCCTCGCGGCCAGGGCCGACATCGTCGCCGACGGCGGCGATGCGATCTCCGTCGATGGCGACGTCGGCCACACGTGCTGGATTGCCCGTGCCGTCGACGACCGTTCCCCCTCGGATCACCAGGTCATGCATGGGCCCAGCGTAGGCACCTCACCGACGGGCACGGCGAGGTCGGCGAGTCCGGGGGAAGAGGAGGACTCGCCGACCCGTGCCGGCTGAACGCGCGCACACCCGCGCGATCAGCGATCGTGGGCCGCCGGGCATCCGGGCGACCGCTCGTGGAGGTCGAGGTCGTGGAACTGGCCGAAGGCGGCCGCCACAGCGTCCGCGGCGACGGCCGGCGAGAAGAGGAAGCCCTGGACCACGTCGCATCCGAGGGCGCGGATGCACGCAAGCTGCTCCGGCGTCTCGACACCCTCGGCGACCACCTCGAGCCCGAGGTCGTGGGCGAGGTCGACGATCGAGGTCATGATCAGCCGGGCCCGCTGCTCGGGGAGGAAGC
Source organism: Acidimicrobiales bacterium (assembly GCA_041618235.1). Lineage (GTDB taxonomy): Bacteria > Actinomycetota > Acidimicrobiia > Acidimicrobiales > Salinilacustritrichaceae > Salinilacustrithrix. The sequence goes on along the minus strand of JBFJNI010000026.1, from coordinate 34,061 downwards.
GCACGAAGAGCCGGTCGATCTTGAGCTCGTCGGCCATCGTCGCGAGCAGATGGGGCAAGAACGAGTACCTCGTGCCGAAGTCGTCGAGGGCGACCCGGAAGCCGGCGGCGCGGAGATCGTCGATGGCGAGGGTCACGACGCGGAGATCGGCCTCGGCCGTCTCGGTGACCTCGATCTGGATGGCCGACGGGTGGACGCCCGCATCGAGCACGATGTCGATGGCGGTCTCCACCGCGCCGATGCGGGCCAGCGTCCGCTGGGACATGTTGACGCTCACCAGCGGTTCGAGCCCGGCGCGCTGCCAGCTCACGATCTGCTCGACGACCGTACGGATGACGTAGAGGTCGAGCTCGGCCACGGTGTCCGACCGCTCGGCGGCCTCGACGAACTCGTCGGGGCCGTGGGGCTCCCCCATGGGCCAGCGAGCAAGTGCCTCGACGCGAGCGGTCGATCCGTCGCGGAGGTCGATCAGCGGCTGGTAGTGCACCTCGATCTCGCCGGCATCGAGCGCCCAACGGAGGCGAACGGCGAGGTCGAGCTCGGTGATGCCTGCTGCGTGGTTGCGGCCACGGAACATGCGTGGGGCTCTGGGGTCGGTGGCGGGCACGTTCGGAGGACGCAGGCCGACGGTCGAAAGTTTCATGACGAAATCGGGAGGGAATCGTCATGGAAAACCTCGCGACGAACCGCCGTCCTGCTGCGTCCCTCCGAGGTGCAGCTCCGAGACCAACCGTGCGAATCCCCGCAAGGGACCACCGCGACGTGTCACGATCTGCACCTGCGCGACGAACACGACGCGATTGCCGCGGGTACGCCCGACGGACCCCGGGTGGGACGGGACGACGACGACGAGCTCCGAGCGCTCGTCGACGAACACGCCCGCGCCGCCTACCGCGTCGCCCTGGCCATCGTGCGGGACGCGGCCCTCGCCGAGGACGTCGTGCAGGAGACCATCGTCAAGGTGTGGCGGAACCTCGACACCTTCCGCGAGGCGGGCAGTCAACGGGGGTGGGTGCTGCGCATCGCGCACAACACCGCCGTGTCCACGCTGCGCACGATTCGCGACGTCGCGCACGATCCGACGACGATGCCCGAGGTCGCCACGGCCATCGGACCCGATCGGCGGGCCACGGGGCGCATCGCGATGGGTGCGCTCGACGGTGCGCTCGCCGCGATGGACCCCATCTCGAGATCCGTGGTCGTACTGCGCGAGCTCGAAGGTCTCTCATACGACGAGATCGCCGCCGCTCTGGAGCTCCCCATCACCACCGTCAAGACCCGCCTGTTCCGAGCTCGCCGCGAGCTCGCGATCGCCTTGGAGGACTGGGCATGAAGCGCCATCCCAGCGAAGCAGAGCTGGGGCTCTGGATGACCGGAGGCCCCGACGAGGGCATCGGCACCCACCTCGAGGAGTGCGCCGTGTGCGCCGACGTCTGCACCCAGCTCACCGAGCAGGGCGACACCCTGCCCGACGTGCTGGTCGACGCGCTCACGCCCGACCACCGACTCGAAGACCGGGTCATGGACGGCGTGTCGGCGACGCTCGCGGGTCGAGCGGCCACGGAAGCATTCCTCGAGTTGTTCGGAGTCGGAGTCGAGACGGCGAAGGTCGTGTTCGGTCAGGAGGACCAGTCATGAACGAATGGGTCGCTGCAGCCATCGCCTTGGGCATCGCGCTCGTGATCGGGTCCATTGCCCGGGCGCTCGTCGCCCGCGCACTCGGAGGCGAGGGTCGTCCCGAAGCGTTGCGGTCGAGCGCCGGCGCGGTCGCAGGACTCGTGTTCTCGGTGTTCGTCATCGCGGGTCTGCTGGTCGCACTGGGGATCGTCGATCCTGCGAGCCTCGAGCAGCTCCCCGAGAACATCATCGCCTTCGTCCCCAAAGCGCTGTCGGCCGCCATCCTGCTCATCGGCGGCAACATCGCGGCGTCCTTCGCCACCGTTGCGCTGTCGAGCGCGTTGAAGGGGACGCCGGCGGCCACGCAGCGCCGCGTGGCATCGATGGCGAAGGTCGCCATCCTCGGTGCGGCGGCGCTCCTCGCCGCGGGCCAACTCGGCGTCAACACCACGATCCTGAACCTGGCCGCCGCCGCGCTCTTCTTCTCGATCGGCGCCAGCTTCACGCTGCTCTCCGGCCTCGGGGGTCGGCAGGTGTCGGCCGAGCTCGCCGCCGGGCGCGCGATCCGGCGGATGATCTCTGCCGGCGATCACGTCGCGGTCGCGGGTCAGTCGGGCACCGTCGCCAAGCTCCACCCGGCCGCTGTCGAGCTGGTGCTCGACGACGGGTCCACGATGCTCGTGCCCCACTCGTTGCTGCTCGACGGACCCGTGCAGCTCCGCCGCGCCGAGGGGAGCTGACCGTCTCGACTCCCCCGTCAGCGGCGTCGGCCGATGACCACACCCAGAACCACGAGGGTCGTCGCGACCGAGGCGCCGGCTGCGAAGACCAGCCACCACGGTCGGCCGTCGTCGGGCGTCTCGACACCGAATGCGTCGCGTAGACCGCCGGCATCGGCCGATGGCAGCGCGACATCGAGATCTGCGCCCGGGTCGATCGGGCCCCACACGGAGACCTCCCGCAGACCCGAGATCGGCTCGGATCCGACGCCGACCCGTACGGCGGAGACCGGCGCCCCGTCGAGGGCGACCATGCCGTAGTCCTCGGCCGCCGCGCCCGCAGGGGCCCAGGAGGTGCCGTCGCCGGACACCTCGACGGCACAGCCGCCCGCGCAGCCCCGGACCACGATCAGCTCGACCGGCATCGGTGCGCCCAGATCCACCTGCATCGCGATCGGTTCGGCGCACGTCGCGCCGTCGGGGCACACGGACGGGAGAAGGGTGCTGCTGGTCAGGTCACCGTCGGTCAGCCCGCAGTCGTCGACCGCCGGCCCGACCGTGCCGTCGGCGGCGACGGCAGCGCACGCACGACCCCGCGACGCCGGCGGCCCGACGCGCGAGGCGTAGCCCACCCCAGGCGATCGCCACTGCAACACGACGTCGCTGCCCTCGATCTCGTCGTCGCCTCGCCCGGCCACGACCACTCGACCCGAGGTCCCCTCGAGCACGCGAGGATCGATCGAGGCCTCGAGCCCGTCGACGGTCACCGACCACACCGGCACCAGCTCCGCCTGCTCGAACCGGAGCTCATGGGGCCCGGGGGCTGCGGCGCGCCACGTGGCCCGAACGGTCGTGCCGCCGTCGACCTCGAGACCGGGGTCGACGAGCGCAAGCAGCGGGAGGTCGACCCGTTCGGTACGGATCTCGAAGCGAGCCGAGGCCGACGCGCCGGACACGGCACCGTCGGCGGGTGCCGCGCTGACCGACACCAGCGTCGACCGCGCTTCGCCGAAGCTCGACTGGGTGTCGCGACCGGTCACCTCGAAAGCGAAGCCTCCGTCAGCCCTCGTCGTGGTGTCCCACACCTCGCCCTGGCACCCACCCCCGGTGCACGACAGCCCCACGGTCAGCACGCCCAGTGCGCCGTCGGCGGCCGTGACGCCGGTACCCATGCGGACGGGGCGAGAGCCCAGCGGTGCGCCAGTGGGATCGTGAACCGCCCCGTGCACCTGGACCACGGCGTCCGGGTCGACGGGGCTCTGGTCGATGCATGCGCCGAGCACCCCCAACGCCATCACACCGATCGCCGTGCTCACGCGGCCAAAGCTGCCCACGCGCCGTGATGCCCGCACGTCTGGACCCCCAGTCCGACTCGCCCGATGCCGACACCTTGCCAAACGCGCCTCGGCCCGTCGACCGGTCTGGACCCTCAGGCCGCGACTCGTAGCGCCCGGTAGAGCAGGCGCGGATCACCGAGCCGACGGCGGAGCTCTCGTTCGAGGCCCGCGATCGGGTAGAGGTTCTGCGGGGCCCGCTTGTCCTTGTGGGCCTCCGACGCGAAGCGGGGCAGTGCGAGGGCGCACACGTCGGCCAGCGCCCGCACCTCGTCGACGGTGCGATCGGGGCTGGCCTCGCAGCGAACGACGCCGGCCCAGCCGTGCGACCGATCGCCGGGGAGACGCAGATACCACGACCACCGGCGGAAGGCGTCGCCGACCAGGAACACGGGGGTCCGCTGGCCGGCCCGGAGCAGCGGCACGACGTCGCTGACGGCGGCCGGGAGGTACGACACGTGGTGGGTCTTCACGTAGCCCACTGCGTGGAGCATCAGCCGCCGGTCGCGCAGCGGGCCGTCGACGACCAGGAGGCAATCGGCCGGCACCTGTGCCGAGACGTGACTCTCGAGCTCGCCCATGGCGGCCTGGAGTCCGAGGGTGAGGGCGTCGGGTGAGCCCGTGGCGACCTGACGGACGCCGAATCGGCCATGTGCGGTCTCGATGGGCAGGAGGTCGGGCCCGTCGCAGAACAGGCTGCGCTGCACCGCAGCATCGACGACGGTGGCGGCGCCGTTGCACCGCACCACACCCGCCGCGTAGCTGGCACACAGGCCGAGACGTGCCGCTCCCCCGTTGTCGCCGCCGGGGTCGTCGGTGACCCACACCCGAGCCTCGACGCGCCGGACGCCGTCGACGAAGGCCAGCTCGGCCGGCACGACGGTGCTCGCGGTGGGGTCGAGCGGACGCCACTGGTCGGCGGGGAGCTCGGCGCTGATGTCGACGGGCGCCTGGGACTCGTCGAGGGCGGCCTGCTCGACCGGTGCGCCGTACTCGGGTGCCCACTGCTCGACCACGTATCTCATGTCTCGCCCCTCATGTCTCGACCCGGCGGACGGTGCTGGTGCCCGGCACCTTGCTGATCTCGAACCGCACGGGGACGCGCTCGGCCAGCTCGCGGACGTGGGAGATGACGCCGACCATGCGGCCAGTGGCGCCGAGCTCCTCGATGGCGGTGGCAACGACGTCGAGCGTGTCGGGGTCGAGCGTGCCGAAGCCCTCGTCGAGGAAGATGGCGTCGAGCGTGGTGCCGCCGACGGCCGACAGCTCGCTGACCCGCTCGGCCAACGCCAGCGCCAGCGCCAGCGACGCCAGGAACGTCTCGCCACCGGACAACGTGCGGGCGAGGCGCAGCTCGTCGGCGTTGGCGTGGTCGACCACCGCGAACTGGTTCTTGTCGTCGACGGCCATCGCGTAGCGACCCGACGAGAGCTGTTCGAGCCACGTCGATGCGCCGTCGAGGAGCACGGCCAAGGCTTCGTCGAGCAACCACGCCTCGAAGCCCCGGGCGCCGAGCGAGTCGGCGAGGAGGTCATGGACCTGCCGGCGCTCGATGAACTGGTCGCGCTCGGAGCGCAGGCCGTCGGCGCGGGCGAGGTCGGCGACCAGCCGGTCGTGGCGGACCCGTGCGCTGGCGGCCTCGGCCACGCAGGCATCGCGGAGGCCCTCGAAGCTGCGCACCACGAGGCCGGCGGCCGCCGCCTGCTCGATCAGTTGCTCGTGGCTGGCGGCCTGCTCGGCGGCCAGCTGTGTGCGGCGCTGGGAGGCGGCGTCGGCTCGGCGACGGACCTCGTCGGTCTGCTGCGCCGCCCAACCGGCGAGGGCTGACCAGTCGGCGGCGAGATCGTCGGTGGTGACCGGGGGCTCGAGGGCGGCGAGGCGGTCGCGGGTCGCCATGAACCCGGTGCGGGCGGCCGCCATCTGCGCCGCGGCGGCCTCGACCGCGGCCCGTGCCTGCGCCGCGTCGCGACGGGCGACGGTGTCGGCCGAGCGAGCCGCGGCCACCTCGGCGTCGGCGGCGGCGATCGAGGCGAGGTCGGCCTCGATCTCGGCGACGGGCCGAACGTCGCGGAGGCGCTCGAGGACCGCATCGCGCTCGGTGGTGCGGACATCGAGCCGGGCTCGGTAGTCGGCGAGCTTCGCGGCGCGCTCGGCGAGCTCGGTACGCGCCTGACGGACCCTCGCCTCGGCGGCATCGACGGCAGCGTCGGCGGACTCGACCGCTGCGACGTCGACCAGCGGCAGCTCGGCGACCTCGTTGCCGCACACGGGGCAGTCGTCGCCGACGTGGAGGTGACGGCCGAGGTCGGCGGCGGCATGGGCGATGCGGACCCGGTCGCGCGCTGCGACCGCCTCGGCGTGCTCGCCCTCGGCCACCTCGAACGTGGCCGCACGCTCACGGCCGGCCTCCTCGAGGGCGGTCACCAGCTCGGCGCCTTTCGCCACGGCCGCCTCGAGCTCGGCGAGCCGAATGTGGTCGTCACGGACGCGTACGAGATCGGCGGGATCGGGCAGCGCGTCGCGCCCTTTGACGGCCTGGGTGACACGATCGGCCTGCTCGGTCTCGGAGGCCGCAGCGGCGTCGGCCGCGGCGCGGGCCCGGAGCGCCTGATCGGCCAGGTCGGCGATGTCGGTCGGGATCGACACGCCGTCGAGCAGCGACAGCATGCGGCGATGGTCGTCGAGGTCGCGGTCGATGCGGGCCAGCTCATCGGCACGAGCGGCGAGGACGGGGGTCGCCTGGTCGAGCGACCGGACGATGCCGTCGACCGCCACGACATGCGCGGCCACGTCGGCGACGGCCTCGGTGGTGGCGCCGGCCGCATGGGCGAGCTGCTCGTCGAGCGATTCGAGCCGGAACCCGATGCGCTTGACCTCGGCCCGAGCTGCCGTGGCCACCCGTTCGTAGACGCCGAGGTCCAGGAGCTTGACCAACAGGTCCTGGCGCTTGGCCTTGGTGTCGTGCAGCAGCGTGGCGAAGGCACCCTGGGGCAGGACGACGCACTTGGTGAACTGCTCGAGGTCGAGCCCGAGGAGTCCGACGACCGCGGTCGTGAGCGCCTTGGCGTCATCGGCGAGGACCTCGGTGGGCTCGTCGGGGGCCACCTGGCGCTCGAGCCGTGCCTCCTTGGTGCTGGCGCCGGTCTTGGTGCGCCGGACGACACGGGTGGCGGTGTGGACCACGCCGCCGACGAGGAAGTCGAGCCGGACCCGCGCCTCGACCGCGCCCTGCGTGATGACCGGATGGACGAGGTTCTCGCTGCCGTATCGGGGGACCGCCCCGTAGAGGGCGAACACCATGGCGTCGATGACGCTGGACTTGCCCGCGCCAGTGGGGCCGACGAGCGCGAACAGCTCGGTGTCGGTGAGGTCGATGACCGTGGGCTCGCGGAAGGCGGAGAAGCCCTGCAGCTCGATGCGGACCGGCCTCATGCGTCGGCGTCCTCGAGGAGGGCCTCGAACGCGGGGACGAGGCGGGTGTCTTCGATCCCGGCTTCGACGAGATAGGCGGCGTACAGCTGCGACGGGGTGGCCTCGGTGGGCCGGGGCACCCGCGGCGTGGCGTCGGACTCGGGCACCCGGACGATGACGTCGACGGCGTGCTCGAACCACGAGCGGATCTCGTCGGCGAGCCCCGCCCGACGGGTGTCGGTGACCACGATGCGGAGGAAGTCGTCGTCGGTGCTCCCCCGGGCTGCCTCGAGCTCGGCGAGCGAGCCCGTCAGCGTGCGGAGCACGCGACCACTGGTGAGCGGGACCTCGCGCGCGGCGGCGGGAGCGCCCGGTTCGACGTCGACGATGGTGACCGACTTGGCATCGGTGGACTCACCGAAGTCGAGCTGGAGGGGCGACCCCGAGTAACGGATGCGGGTGGGACCGGGGATGTCCTGGGCTCGGTGGAGGTGGCCGAGCGCCACGTACTGGGCGGTGACCGGGAACGCCAGCGCGCCCACGCTGTAGTCCATGACCGTGTGCGCCGAGCGCTCGCCGCCGCCCATGGTGCCGCCGGCGGCGAACAGGTGCCCGCAGACCAGGTTGACGGTGTCGGCGGCGAACCCCGTGCACAGGTTGGCGATGACGGCGCGGAGGCGTTCGTCGTAGGCCTGGTTGAGCTCGAAGGCGGCGTCGCGCATCAGTGCATCGGCCCGGACGATGCCGCGCTTGGACACGAACGGCAGCAGGGCGAGGCGGGTGGGTGCGCCACCGAGGTCGAGGTCGACCACGCCGCCGTCTTCGGGGCGGGCCACCTGGCCGAGCAGGCGCACCCGGCCGAGCGAGAGCAGCGGTGAGACGGCTTCGAGGCGGCGGGGGTTGTCGTGGTTGCCGCCGATGACGACCACGGGGGCGACCTCGGCCAGTGCGAGCAGCGCCCGATAGACGATCTGCTCGGACTCGGGCCCGGGCGCCGAGGTCTCGAAGAGGTCACCGGCCACCAGGATCAGGTCGACCGACTCGGCGCCGGCGACAGAGGCGATCTCGGCCAGCACGGCCCGGTGCTCGTCGGCGCGGCTCTGGCCGCGGAGCAGCTTGCCGACGTGCCAGTCGGAGGTGTGGAGGAGCCGCACGGTCAGAGCCCCACGAACGGATCGGCCGGGACCGCGTCGCCGGCGGCGGGATCGGCACCCGCCTGCCGGCCGGTCTCGGACACGCGGGTGGCCCACGCCGGGAACGGGAACTCGACGACCACCGGCACGGGGAGCTGGGGCTGGCTGACGATCATGGTGCCGGGCTTGATGATGGTGGAGCGCTGGCGCTGCACGGCGGGCAGCCAGCCGTACTCGCCACGGGCGGCCTCGGCCGAGTCGAGCCGGCCGACGACGCGGATGGCCGAGTTCGACACGACCCGACGCTCGACCTCGCTGGCCGTCTGCTGCGCTCCGATGAGGATGATGCCGAGGGAGCGGCCGCGTTCGGCGACGTCGAGCAGGAGCTCCTTGATGGGCGAGGTGCCCTCGCGCGGCGCGTACTTGTTGAGCTCGTCGAGCACCACGAACTGGAGCGGCTCGGCGGTGCCGGAGCGCTCCTTGGCCTGGAACGCCTGGCGGAGCACCACGCCGACCACGAACCGCTTGGCGCGGTCGTTGAGGTTGTGGATGTCGACCACCGTGACCTGGTTGGCGTCGAGGTCGACGGGGTGGCTCGTGGTGCGCTCGACGTCGGCCCGGATGAGGTCCTGGAGGTGGTCGACCGCACCGAAGAGGCGGCGGACGAAGGCGCCGACCGTGCCGCCGCCGATGGCTCGGCCCGCCCACTCGGCGACCGTGAGGTCGTCGTTGAGGCGGTCGTCGATGAGCTCGACCAGATCACGGAACGACCGGACCGACTGCCCGTCGACCGACACCCCGCCGGTGCCGGTGGGCACGGCGTCCTCGAGCCGGCGGGCGACGTTGTGGACGACCATCGTGTACTGCTGGCGGTCGTCCTCGGCGTCGGCGAAGAGGAAGGGCAGCAGCCGCTGCTTGCAGAACTCCTCGAGCGTCCAGAAGAACGGCTTCACGCCCGTGGCGCGAGCGCCGACGTGGGGCTGGGCGCTGGGGTCGCCCGGGCGGGGCGGAGCCACGACGCCGACGCTGGTGAACGGGCCGACGGGGAGCCCGACGGCGGCGTAGCGATCACGCTGGGCATCGGTGAGCTCGCTGTTGTGATGGTCGAGGAACAGCAGGTCCTCGCCCTTGACGTTGAAGATGAGCGCCTTGGTGTTGGCCTGGGCCGCGCCGAGCACGCCCGAGTGGAACAGCGAGTACAGCAGGAACGTGGCGTAGGTGGTCTTGGTGGCCACGCCGGAAACGCCCGAGATGTTGACGTGGGCGCCCCGGGTGCCGTCGAGGAACTCCTTGTCGAGGAAGAACGGCTCACCGTCGCGCGAGAGACCGGCGGGGAGCTTCTGGGCCATGTCGTCGAAGTAGAGGGCGCGCCCGCGCTCGTCGCCGGTGGCCTTGCGCACGGCCGCTCCGGGAAGCGGCGGGACGAAGACCTCGGGTTCGACCCGGGTGGTCATGACCTTGGCCGCCCGGACGACCTGAGCCGGGAGCACGCCCTCCTCGATCAGGAAGACGTCGGAGTCGAACTGGGCACCCTCGTGTCGGGCCCGGACCTGCTCGACCATGCCGAAGAGCTCCACCCGCGAGCCGTCGGGCAGGACCCGGTCGGTGGCCACGACGTCGTCGAGCTGGAGGAACTGGTCGTCGGCGATGGCCACCCAGTACTCGAGTGGCGTGGCGTCCTCGGTGCCGATGACGCGACCCACCGGGGCTTTTGGCCGGTTGGTGTCAGTTGTCGGGTTCGTCGTAGTGTCGACGTCGATCGGGGGGTCTGGTGCCATCCCGTCCGACGGTACCCACGGGTGGGGACAGGAACGGCGGACACTGGCGTCGAACACTCCTCGTGACCGACGTCTCATGCCGACCGACAGGCGGCGAGAGGTCGTCGAACTGACCGGTACTCGCACCACGACCATCGCCGCCCACCGCGCAGCGCCCCACGGGGCCACCTGGAGTTCACACCGATGCCCAAGTCACGCTTCGCCATGTACGCGCCGTTCCTGGCCCTCGCCCTCGTCCAAGCGCTGTTCGTGGCGTTGTTCCCCTCGACCGGCGACGACCGCTCGGTCTCGGCCAGCGGGTTCGACGCCGGCGAGTTCGGCGGCACCCCTTCCGGCGGCGCGGACGGCACCTTCGGTGGTGTCGACAGCTCCCTCGACGACGCCACCGGCGGGCTCGACCTCGACGGTGACGGCACCGCCGACCCCGTCAGCGGTGGGTCCACCGGTTCCGCGAGCACCGGCGGCAGCGCCGGCGGCCAGGCCGGCCCCACGGCACCCGGTGCCGGTGGGCGGGAGAACCCGGTGATCGCCGAGGGCGACACCAGCCACTGCGTCGGCAAGCGCCAGATGATGGTCTTCGCGGTCGACTTCGAGAACCCGATCTGCCGGCCGAAGTTCCCCGACGGCGCCGACAACGGCGGCGCCACCTGGACCGGCGTCACCAAGGACTCGATCAAGGTCATCATCATCGAGCCCACGCCCAACGAACAGGTCGACGCCGTCCTCAAGTCCCAGGGCCTCGCGTCGAGCGTCGAGGACCGCGAGAAGGTCAACAAGGCCGCCACCGGCTTCATCAACAAGTACTACGAGACCTACGGCCGCACGATCACCTTCGAGCGTTACGTGGCCCGTTGCCCGTCGCCCGCCGATGTGCCGTCCTGCGTGGCCGACGCCCGCAAGGTCATCGAGATGAAGCCGTTCGCCGTCTTCTTCAACCAGCCGACCTACCCCGAGCTGTTCGAGGAGTTCACCCGCGCCGGCATCATCTCGATCGGCGGCTGGCACTTCGACAAGGAGCTCTTCGCTGGCCGGCGCCCGTTCCGCTGGGACGTCTTCATCGACGGCACCGACTCGGCCGAGTTCATCGCCGAGTACTACTGCAAGAAGCTGCAGGGCAAGAACGCCTCGAACTCGGGTGCCGTCATCCACCCGCAGGTGGGCCAGCGCAACGGGGTCAAGCGCAAGCTCGGCATCATCTCCCCGGACCGTCAGGCCAACACCACCACCGCCAACCTCGTGAAGAAGCGGGTCCAGGAGTGCGGCGGGCAGGCCGTCACCGACACCTACCCGCCCGACATCAACCGATCGCAGAGCGAGGCGACCCGCATCACCTCGAAGCTCATCAGCGAGGGCGTCACCACCGTGGTGTGCATGTGCGACCCCGTGTTCCCGGTGTTCCTCACCGCCCAGAACACCGGCGCCAGCTACTTCCCCGAGCACCTCATGCCCGGCCTCGGGCTGCTCGACGCCGATCAGGTCGGCCGGCTCTACAACGATGAGCAGTGGATCCACGCCTTCGGTCCGAGCCACCTCGCCGACACCCGCCCCTTCTCCGACGAGCAGGTGTCGCGGGTCTTCGCCGACCAGGGCATGGGCACCCCGTGCAGCTCCTGCAACCTGACCTGGGTCTACTACTCGTTGCTCGCCTCGATGGTCCACAACGCCGGCCCGAACCTCAACCCGGGAACGGTCGAGACCGGCCTGTTCTCCCTCGGGGGCACCCGCGGCTCGGGTACGACCATCGGCCTCGGATACAAGCCCGGCGACTACGCCGCCATCGACGACATCCGCGAGGCGTACTGGGTCCCCACCGCGATCTCGAAGGTCGACGGCCGCGAGGGCTCGTACCGATCCATCGACAACGGGAAGCGCTACGTGCTGGGCGAGCTCACCCGAGAGTTCAAGGTGCCGGTGCAGGGCTGACGCCCTCCCGCCCACCTCGAACCACCCGCACCACACGCCGCACCAGCACCGGGAACCACACCAATGGAAATGATCGCCGCCGCCCGTCGCGAGTTCACCCGCATCCGAGAGATCCCCGGCTGGGGCCTGCTCTTCCTCGCGGTGGTCGGCTACGTCGTGCTCATCGAGGGCGTGCTCCAGGCCCTCTACGGCAAGATCGACATCCCGTTCGTCGACCTCGGCCCGCTCGAGTTCGGTCTCGGCACCCAGCCCATCCCCCGCGAGATCTTCCTCCAGGCGGCGGTCATCGGCTCGCTCTACGCCCTGGTCGCCATGGGCCTCATCGTCGTCTACCGCGCGAACCAGGTCATCAACTTCGCGCAGGCCCAGCTCGGCGCGGTCCCCGCCGTGCTCGCGGCGCTGCTCATCGCCCGCATGCAGGTCCCGTACCTGGCCGTGCTGCCCATCGTGCTCCTCGGCTCCGCTGCCCTCGGCGCCGGCGTCGAGGTCGGCATCATCCGGCGCTTCTCCAGCGCCCCCCGCCTCATCCTCACGGTCGCCACCATCGGCATCGGACTGCTGCTCGTGGTGCTCGAGTTCTACGTGAAGGTCTGGGTGCCGGGTGAGCTGCTCGAGGGCGCCGGCGACCGCATCCCCACGCCGTTCGATGCACTGAGCTTCCGCTGGGGCGTGGTGACCTTCACCGGCAACCACATCGCCGCCGTGGTCATCACCGGCGGCCTCGTCGCCGCCTTCGGCGCATTCTTCCGGTACACCGACCTGGGCATCGCGGTGCGGGCCTCGGCCGAGAACGCCAACCGGGCCAGCCTGCTCGGCATCCCGGTCAAGCGGGTCTCCACGATCGTGTGGATCATGGCGTCGGTCCTGTCGGCCGTGGCCGTGTTCCTGCGCATCCCGCTCATCGGCCTCCCCCTCGGGGGTTCGATCAGCCTGTCGGTGCTGCAGTTCGGGCTCATCGCCGCCGCGATGGCCAAGTTCGACGACCTGCCCCTGGCCCTGCTCTCGGGCGTGTTCATCTCGGTCGCCACCGACGCGGTCGCCTTCCAGACCAGCCGGTCCAGCCTCGTCTCGCCGATCCTGCTGGTCATCGTCCTGATCGCCCTGTTGACGCAGAGCGCCCGGAAGGGCCGAGCCTTCAGCACGGGCGTCTCGACGTGGCAGTCGGTGAAGGACATCCGCCCCACCCCCACCGAGCTGCGCAAGGTGGCCGAGGTCCGCTGGGCCCGCATCGCCCTGGGCGTCGTCGGCACGATCTTCGCCCTGACCTTCCCCTTCATCATCGGCGCCGCCGAGTCGGGCCTGGCGGTCGAGCTCGTGGTGTTCGCCATGGTCGGCGTCTCGCTGGTGATCCTCACGGGTTGGTCGGGCCAGATCTCGCTCGGCCAGTTCGCCATCACCGGCGTCGGCGCCCTCATCGGCGGCGGCCTGGCCGCCAACTACAACTGGGACTTCTTCGTCGTGCTGCTGGTCGCCGGTGCCGCCGGCGCCGTGGCCGCCACGCTCATCGGCCTGCCGGCGCTACGCATCCAGGGTCTGCTGCTGGCGGTCACCACGCTGTCGTTCGCCTTCACCGTGCAGGAGTTCTTCCTGAACCACGAGTGGTTCGACTTCCTGAAGCCCGAGTCGGGCAGCTTCGTCGAGCCGCCCGTCATCTACGGGATCATCGACCTGGGCTCACGCTCCGAGTTCCTCGGCCTCGACCTGCGGCCCGACACGAAGATCTACTACGTGTCCCTCGTGTTCCTGGGCCTGTTCTGCGCCGGCGCCAGCAGCCTGCGCCGCAGCCGCACCGGCCGGATGCTCATCGGCGTCCGCGACAACGGCCGTGGCGTCCAGGCCTACGGCATCAACCTCGCCCAGACCCGGCTGTTCGCGTTCACCCTGTCGGGCTTCATCGCCGGCGTCGCCGGCGCCTTGTTCAGCTACCAGCTGGGCAGCGTCTCCGACGTGGTCTTCACGCCCGACAAGTCGCTGCTCGCCCTCACCATGGTCGTCATCGGCGGCGCGGCGACACTGCCGGGCGCCATCATCGGTGCGCTGTTCGTGTTCGGCCTCCCGCTGCTCCCCGGCCTCAAGGACATCGACCAGATCCGCCAGCTCATCTCCGGCTTCGGCGTGCTCGCCGTCCTGCTCTTCCTCCCCGGCGGGCTGTCCGAGATGGTGTTCGGCTGGCGCGACAACTTCCTGCGATGGGTCGCCAGGAAGCACGACATCCACGTGCCCAGCCTGTTGGCCGACTCACTCATCCTCGACGACAACCACGAGGAGTTCCACGGCTTCGAGACCGTGGGTCTCGGTGCGAGCACCGAAGACCCGGCCGGGCAACCGGATGACGAGCGAGAGGACGTGCTGGCATGAAGGCCATCCGCAAGTGGATCGACGACGTCACCGACTCGGGTGCCGCACTCCCCCTCGTCCTGCTCTTCTTCCTGAACCTCGTCGACGAGTTCGACCAGGTCCTCTACGGCGTCGTCGCTCCGGAGATCCAGGAGACCTTCGGCATCTCCGAGCAGGCCGTCATCACGATCGCCACCGTCTCGGGCGCGCTGGTGATCATGGCCAGCGTCTTCATCGGCGTGCTCGCCGACCGCTACAACCGCATCTTCCTCACCCGGGTCGCCGCCGTCGGCTGGGCCGTGATGTCGATGATGACCGGCGTCGCCGGGTTCCTCGTCATCCTCCCGCTGCTCGTCGCCGCCCGCGTCGGCTCCGGCCTCGGTCGGGTCATGAACGAGCCGGTCCACGCATCGCTGCTGGCCGACTACTACCCGCCCCACACCCACGGCAAGGTCTTCTCGTTCCACCGCCAGGGCAACCCCATCGGCCTGATCATGGCGCTCGGTGGTGGCCTGCTCGCCGACATCATCGGCTGGCGTCAGACCTTCCTCGTCCTGGCCATCCCCACCTTCGTGGTCATCGCGTTCATCTCGAAGCTGTCCGACCCGCCCCGCGGCGGCCAGATCGACATGGACCTCGCCCTCGCCGCCGAGGCCAAGGCCGACAAGATCCCGATCGGCGAGGGCTGGCGTCGGCTGCGGGCCATCCCCACGCTGAAGCGCACCTGGGTCGCTGCCTTCTTCCTCGGCGCCGCGGTCGTGCCGATCACGTCGTTCATCTCGTTCTTCTACGAGAACGTCTACGAGCTCGACACCAACTTCGGGCGCTCCGCCGTCCTCACGTTCTTCGGCTTCGGCTCGATCGTCGGCATCAACGTCGGCGCCCGATACGCCACCAAGGCACTGAGCGAGCTCGCGCTGCCGAAGCTGGCCACCTACGCCGGTCGATCGCTCTTCCTCGGCTCGCTGTGCCTCGTGGCCATGGCGCTCTCGCCGTGGATCGGCGGCTCGCTGCTGTTCCTGTTCCTCGTCGGCGTGGTCAGCGTCGGGTTCCAGTCGTACAACCTCCCGCTGGTCGCCTCGGTCACCCCGCCCCGGCTGCGGTCGCAGGCCTTCGCCTACTTCGTCTTCTTCTTCGGTCTCGGCGCCATCGTCATCGCCGGCTTCGCCAGTGGCATCGCCGAGGACAACGGCTACCGCCAGGGCGTCACGATCCTCGCCGTCTTCGAGGCCCTCGCCGGTCTGATCTACATCTCGGCCGGCAAGTTCGCCATGAAGGACGCCGAGATCGCGGCCACCGCCCTCACGACCGAGTCGCGCCTCAACGCCGAGATCGCCGCCGGCGACGGCAGCGACGCCATCCTCACCTGCCGCGGCCTCGAGGTCGCCTACGACCGGGTGCAGGTGCTCTTCGGCGTCGACCTCGACGTCCACCGCGGCGAGTGCGTCGCGCTGCTCGGCACCAACGGCGCCGGCAAGTCCACCGTGCTCAACGCCATCAGTGGCATCGTCGACCCCATCGGTGGCGTCGTGTTCTTCGACGGCACCGACATCACCCACCTCCCCACCGCCAACACCGCCGAGCTCGGCATCGTGGTGGTCCCCGGCGGCAAGGCCGTCTTCCCCACGCTCAGCGTCGCCGAGCACCTCCGCGCCGCCGCCTGGCTGTTCCGTGGGGACATGGAGCGCGTGAAGGCCAAGACCGAAGAGGTCTACGAGACCTTCCCCCGGCTCCGCGAGCGCATCGACCAGCCCGCGGGCAACCTGTCCGGCGGCGAGCAGCAGATGCTCGCCCTCGGCATGGCGTTCATCGCCGAGCCCAAGCTGCTGATCATCGACGAGCTGTCCTTGGGCCTCGCGCCCACCATCGTCGAGCAGCTCCTGGTGATCGTGCGTCAGATCCAGGCCACCGGCACCGCCATCGTCCTGGTCGAGCAGTCGATCAACGTGGCGCTCACCGTCGCCGATCGGGCGTACTTCCTCGAGAAGGGCGAGGTGCGCTTCGAGGGACCGACCGAGGAGCTCCTGCACCGCGACGACATCGTCCGCTCCGTGTTCCTCGCCGGCGCCACCGACAAGCCCTCCGACGCGTCGGACGGTTCCGCGCCCAAGGCGCCCGTCCAGGTCCGCACCGCTCCCCCGGCGGACACCCCGGTGATCCTCGAGCTCGCCGGCGTCACCAAGCGCTTCGGTGGCATCACCGCCGTCGACGACACGTCGTTCGAGCTGCGCCAGGGAGAGATCCTCGGCCTCATCGGCGCCAACGGCGCCGGCAAGACCACGATCTTCGACCTGATCTCCGGCTTCCTCATCCCCGAGGAGGGCCGCATCCGCCTCGACGGCATCGACATCACCGAGCTGCGACCCGACCAGCGGGCGTGGTTGGGTCTCGGCCGATCCTTCCAGGACGCTCGCCTCGTGCCCAGCCTCACCGTGGCCGAGAACCTGGCCATCAGCGTCGAGCGCCACCTCGACATCCGCGACCACCTCGCCCCGTTCCTCGGTCTGCCCGCCCAGCGCGAGATCGAGAAGCAGATCGCCTGGACCGTGCAGGACCTCATCGAGCTGATGAGTCTGGGCGCCTACCGCGACAAGTTCGTCCGCGAGCTGTCCACCGGCTCTCGCCGGGTCGCCGACCTCGCCATGTGCATCGCCCACGATCCCAAGGTGCTGCTCCTCGACGAGCCGGCCGCCGGCATCGCCCAGAAGGAGGCCGAGGCACTCGGCCCGCTCCTCGAGCGGATCCAGACCGAGACGGGCTGTGCGCTGATGCTCATCGAGCACGACATGCCGCTCATCACCGGCGTCTCCGACCGCATGGTGGCGCTCGAGCTGGGCCACCCGATGGCCACCGGCACGCCCGAGGAGGTCATCGCCGATCCCCGTGTCGTGGCGTCGTACCTGGGCAGCGACGAGGCCACCATCAACCGCTCGAGCGCCGGCTCGCAGGTCGCCACCGATGCACCCATCACCGTCGACCCCGACGACGACGTCGGAGCACCTCTCCCCAAGCGCCGCCGCCGCCAACCGCTCGTCGCCGCAGTGAAGGACGACCAGTGATGCACCGCACCCCCTCGTCACGCCCCCGCCTCGCTCGTCGGGTCGTCCACCGCCTGCTCGTCGCCGGCGGTGTCGCCGGCGTCCTGCTGGCGACGTTCGCACCTGTCTCGCACGCCGCCACCGTCGAAGATGCCGGCTGGTGGGACCGCAACAACGGGGTCCCGCTCGGCGGGGCGGCGCCGCCCGCCGAGGGCGCGCTCCGCGTCGCCAACGATCCCACCGGCCCCAGCGCGGTCTCGGCCGTGCGGGTCCAGCTCGACCCTGGAGAGAAGCAGCCCACCCTCGTGCTCCGGGTCACCGGCGATCCGGCTCCCGCGACCGCGGGCTTCCTCGCCTGCGCACCCGAGAAGCCATGGACCGGCGACGATGGTGGGCCGTGGGGCGAACGCCCCGTCGCCGACTGCGACGCCGGCCGCGCCGGCGGACGCGTGTCCGCTGACGGCACCACGGTGAGCTTCGACCTGTCCATCCTCCGGGTCGGCGACGTCGTCGATGTGGTGATCGGCCCGGTGGCGACGGCGGGCAATCCGGTCGGTGACACCTTCGTCGTCGACTTCGCCGCCCCCACCGGCGGCGATGTCACCACCAACCGCACGCCGGCCACCACCACCACGACGACCACGGCCCCGGCGCCCGACTTCAGCTCGGGTCCGATCGCCGACCCGTCGCCCGCGTCCGGTGGGTTCACGCCGCCGCCGAACGCCGGCGTGCCGGCCACGATCCCGGCGGCCCCGGTGACGACGGTCGCGCCAACGGCCGACGACGCGCCTGCTCCCACGATCTCGCCGGACGACTCCGGTGAAGAGATCGCCGCGGGAACACCCGTCGAAGACCCCGAAGGCAACGGTCGTCGCCTGGCCGGCGCCGGCATCGCGACCGTCATCGCCGGCGTCGGCGCTTATCTGTGGAACTCCGAGCGCAACAAGATCGTCGTGGCCGGGCCGACCATCGGCGGTCTCGGCGCCTTCCGACGGGAACGCACCGAGCCCGCCCCCGACGTCAGCTGATCCGTCGGGGCGGCTCGGTCGCCCGGAAGTCGTGGCCCGGCGACGCTTCGTCGAGCACCAGGCCCATCGCGACGGCATCCCACAACGAGCCGTCCTTCCGCCGGTACTGACGCCGGCGGTAGCCCTCCTCGCAGAACCCGAATCGCTCGTAGAGAGCACGTGCCCCGTGGTTCCACGGCCACATCTCGAGATCGATCTTGTGGGCGCCCGCCGCCCGGGCCCAGTCGAGCGCCACCTCCATCAACGCCTTGCCGACGCCCTGGCCCCGATGTCCGTCGGCGACGTTCATGCCGAGGTGGGCGATACCGATCGGGTTCTGCATGCCCAGCGAACCGACGAGGGCCCCGTCGACCACGGCGACGAAGAACGCCGCGGTCCGACCGTCGGCTGCCACCTCGATGCTCTGGGTGAACTTGGCCCGGTCACCGTCCTCGTCGAGCGGCAGCTCGGCCCCGATCCAGATCCCTTCGGATGCGACCTGCACCCGCAGCTCGATGATCTCGTCGAGGTCGTCGAGGGTGGCGGGGCGGACGGTCACGGCCATGGCGCAGTCTGTCCGGCGCCCGCGTCAGCAGTCACGCGGATACCGCGCAGCGTCACGTGTCGCCCCGGACGTGCACCGATCACCCCCATCCGTTGTGGCGTCCCTGACCACGGCTCGATCGTGGCCAGCCACGCCAGAACCACAAGCCAAGCCGTCCTCACCGTTCCGGCGCCCGGCACCACGACGCCGACGTGGTCACGGACGCCGGTTCGCCGACGAATCGCCGACGAATCGTCCAACAGGCCGACGAATCGGCGGGCACTCGACCGCTCCCGTGTCGGCTGCTTCCCCGAGCTCCGAGATCACCGGAGGAAGCACCGTGTCGCTCACGACCGTGGCCGCCACCATCGCCGAGCGGCAACTCGGCCTCGCCGCCCGTCACCAGCTCCTCGAACGAGGCGTGCCTCCCACCACCATCGATGCCGCCGTGGCCGGTGGCCGACTCCTCACCACCGCGCCGGCGGTCTACCGGTTGCCCGGGCTCCCCCTCACGCCGCACGTGGTGTTGCGCGCCGCATTGCTGGCCGCCGGACCGCTGGCCGTCGCGTCGCATGTGACCGCGGCGTGGCTGTGGGACCTGGTCGAGGCGAGGCCGACACCCCACCACCTCGCCGTCCCGCGGTGGAATCGTCGCCACGTCCCGGGCGCAATCGTGCACGAGTCACGCGACCTCGACCGGGCGATCTCCGGCGCAGTCGCGGGGATCCCGGTCACCGGCATCGGGCGCACCATCCTCGACTGCGCCGGCGTCGGCCTCGATCCGCAGCCCCTCATCGACGAAGCCAGACGGCGACACCAGATCTCTCGAACGCTACTCCCGTGGGTGATCGCGTCCCACGCCAAGCGCGGTCGCCCCGGCATCCATCGGCTGCGGACGGCCGTCGCCGACGACGAGATGCCTCACTCGGACTTCGAGCGCCTGGTCTGTCGGTGGCTGGCGGACGCCGGCGTCGACGGGTGGCGGCTGCACCACCGCATCGTGGTGCCCGACTTCGGGCCGGTCGAGCTCGACATCGCCTGGCCGGACGAGCGGGTCTTCCTCGAGCTCGAGGGTGCCGACCACCGCGACCGGAGCTTGGTGCACGACGGCGACACCGAGCGCCAGAACCACGTGGTGCTCGCCGGTTGGCAACCACTCCGGGCCACGTATCGGCGGTGGGTGCTCGACTCGCCTGGGCTCTTCCGCGAGATCCGGTGTGCCCTCGATGCCCGCTGACGCCGACGCAGGCCGTTTCGGCGTCCATGACCACGACTCGATCGTGGCCAGCGACGCCAGAACGCGACGGGGGCCGGCGAGCCGGACTGCGGGCGGACCCGAGACGCGATGACGGCGGCCCGAAGGCCGCCGTCGGTCGAAGAGGAATGAAGGCGCGACGTCAGGCGTTGCCGGCGATCTCGCCCTCGGCCAGCTGGAAGATCTCGAGCTCTTCCTCGGTGTCGGCCCAGTCCTCGAACTGGATCACGCCGAGCTCGGTGAACTTCTTGCGCAGCCAGCCGTCGTTGCGGTCGAGCAGGCCCAGCTTCTTGCAGTTGGGCACGATCTTGGCGAAGAGCATCGACTGGAACATCTCGCGCTCGGGGGCGGCCATCACGAGGGGCAGCACCTCCTTGACGTCGAGGCCCATGCGCGCCCAGACCTCCTGCTGGAGGAAGCGGTCACGCATGCGCACCGCGGCCTCGAAGGCGAACTGCTGACGCTCGAGCATCTCGGCGTCGGAGAGCTCGGCGTAGTACTCCTTGAGCGACAGCACGCCGAAGGCGACGTGGCGGGCCTCGTCGGACATGACGTAACGCAGGAGCTTCTTGAGCAGCGGCTCGGTGGTCATCTGGTGGATGAAGCCGAAGGCGGCGAGGGCGAGGCCCTCGACCATGATCTGCATGCCGAGGTAGGTCATGTCCCACCGGCTGTCCTCGATGATGTCGTCGAGCAGGAGGCCGAGGTGGGCGTTGAGCGGGTAGTGGCCCGACAGCTTGGTGTCGAGGTACTTGGCGAAGACCTCGACGTGGCGGGCCTCGTCCATGACCTGGGTGGCGGCGTAGTACTTGGCGTCGATCCACGGCACGGTCTCGACGATCTTGGCGGTGCAGATGAGCGCACCCTGCTCCCCGTGCATGAACTGGGAGAGCATCCAGTTCTGCGACTCGATGCCGACCTGCAGCCACTCCTTCTCGCCGAACTTGGCGAACGGCGTGCCCGACACGTCCATCTCGGGGCCGACGCCGGCGGCGCCACCGCCGTTGGCCAACACGACCTGCTCCTGGTCGACCTCGATCGACCAGTCGAGATCGGTCTCGCCGTTCCACATCGAGGTCTTCGACTTCTCGTAGAGGCGGTTCAGCGCCGGGCGCTCGCCCTTCTCGTAGTTCCAGGTGAACAGGGCATCGGCGTTGTCCTTGACGGCGCGGATGATCTCACCTTCGTCGGAACCGACGACCGAGAGGATGGCCTCGATGTCGTGGAGGTCGTCGCGCCCGACGAGCTCCTTGTTGGTGAGGGGGGTGGTGTCAGTCATGGGCTGATTCCTTCATGTGGGGGGCCACGAGGCCGGGGAGCAGATGGAGGCGGACGAACGACCGGACCGAGGCCGGGTCGAACGGATCGAGGTGGTCGGAGGGATGCAGCGAGTACGACAGCACGATGCGGACGAGGACCTCGGCCGCCCGCTCGGCGTCGTGGTCCGAGGCGAGGTGCGGTCGCAGGTGGGGCACGGCGAACGCACCGGCCATCGCCAGCAGCGGGTCGAGGCGGTGGAACGCGAACTGCGGGAGCACCAGATGGGGTTCCTGGTCGAGGACCGTTCGCAGCGCGGCGTGCTCGAGCAGGAAGCGCATCGACGACCCGAGTCCGGTGACGAGGATGTCCTCGAGCTCGTCGAGCGGGGCGAGCGCGTCGGCGAGGACGTGGAAGAAGCGGCTGATCTCGCCGCCGAGGACGGCGTCGAGCAACACGTCCTTGCCGCCCGGGAACGTCCGATACACCGTGGCCCGCGACAGGCCGGACTCGCGGGCGATGTCGTCGAGGGTGGTCTTGGCCAGACCCCAGCGGGCCACACAGGCCAGCGCGGCCGCGCGCACGCGGGCCTCCGTGGTGCGGGCGTCAGCGAGCCGCGGATCGGGTGCGATCAGGATCCCCATCAGTGATGAGACACTACGTCGGAATCCGTCTCACCGTAAAGGTCGTTATCGGTGACGCCGGTCACTCCAGGAGGCCGGCCACCATGTGGGTCTCGACCAGGTCGCGCACGTCTGCAGGGTCCGACAGGTCCCATGCGCCGTTGCTCCCGACGAACGACAGCACCATCCTCGAGCAGTGGTCGGCCGCCTCGGCGGCATCGACGCCCGGCCGGAGCGTGGCGTCGGTGAGCACCCACCGCAGGTGGCGGGCGAGACCGTCCTGGATCATCGGATGAACCGTGGCCAACGGGGGCAGGATGGCCTCGGCCTCGTCCTCCAGGAGCCGCTGGAGCACCGGGTGGTGACGGAGCAGACGGTCAGCGCCGGCGACGATCCCGACGACGTGGCCCACGACGTCGTCGGCCGGCGGCGCCTCCGCGATCAGGTCGCGGAAGAAGCGACCCACCTCGCGCTCGATGGTCGACGAAACGAGCTCCTCGCGTCCACCGGGGAAGTGGCGGTAGATGGTCGCCCGCGACGAGCCCGACCGGACCGCGACGCCCTCGACGGTGAGGCCCCGCATGCCGTGCGCCTCGACCTCGGCGAAGGTCGCATCGAGGACGCGGCGGCGGAGGCCGTCGGCCACGTCAGCCCGGATCCGATCCCGGCGTGCTGGCCAACAGCTCCTCGACCGCAGTCTCGAAGCGGTCGTCGCGGGCCTTGTCCCGGGCGACGCGCCGCAGGATCAGCGGGTAGCCGATCGTCCCGATGGTCGCGAAGATGAACCACTGGACGGCGTAGCTGCGGTGGGGACCCTCGTCGAGCTCGGGCAGGGGAACCGACACGAGCACCTCGGCGTCGTCGGGAACCGAGCCCGACCGCTGGAGCACGACCGGCAGGACGGTCTCGCCGACCGCCGACTCGACCCCGGAGCGCTGCAGACACGCCATGCCGACGACGGTGCCGGCGGCGTCGGTGCGGCTGCCGCAGTTGCGCTCGTCCCACGGGAGCAGCGTGCCGACGACCCGAGTGTCCGCCGCCGGTGCAGGGATCGGCTCCAGGGACCCGGAGTCGAACCCCTGGAAGCCCCGGCTGACGATCAGCAGGGTGCCGTCGACGAGGCGCAGCGGGCTGAGCACCCAGGCGCCGGGCAGACCGTCTGACGAGCGGTTGTCGACGAGGACCTCCTGCCCGGCCTGGTAGCTCCCCGCCGCTTCCGCCGGTCGGTACCGCAGGGACTCGACGTCGTCGGCCTGCTGGAGCAGATCGCCGACGTCGGCGACCGGGAGATCGACCCGGGCCTCGACCAGTGCGTTGCGCTCGGCCTTCTGGTCGTGGCGGTCGAGCTGCCAGAGACCGAGGTTGACGAACAGCACCACCAACGAGGCGGCGAAGGCGTGCGACAGGATCCAGCGGGGGCGGAGGGCGAAGCGGTACACCGCCGACGAGCCTACGGAGCCGGTGACCCCGCGGCGGATTCACCCGAGAACGACCCCAGCCTGCGCCCTCCCCCGGGGGGGACGGGGAGGGCGCAGGCGGGTGGGGGTGTTGCTTTGGGGGGATCTGGTGACCGGGAGGGCTACCGGGTGGAGAAGTTGGAGGCGCAGAAGGCGTTGCGGTCGGCGACGCCTCGGCCGAGCAGGGCAGAGGCGGGCGTGTACCGATACGCCTCACGGATGGCGAGAGCCTCGTAGGCGGCCGACTGCTCGATGTCCTGGGCGACCTGGGCACGGTCGGCTGCGGTGGGAGCGGCCGCCAGGCGCTCGGCGTTGCGCCATGCCTGTTCACGCCAGGCCACCAGCGCCTGGACAGCCGCAGAGTTGTCGATGCTCGAGCCGGGGACGTCGCCGTCGTCGAGCGTCGGATCGAGGTACTTGGCCGCCTCGACCAGCAGGTACTGGTTGGTGGCGGCGAGGAAGTCGTTCACCCGGTCGTGGTCGGGCTTGCGGCTGGTGCCATCGGGCTTGACCAGGCCGATCGACTCGAGCACGAAGGGCAGGTCCCGGTTGACGTGGGCGTTCATCCCGAGGAACACGTTGCCCATGCCGGAGACGGCTTGGTCCTGGGCGGTCTGGAAGGCGATGCGCCAGGCCGGCGAGACCTCGGCGACCCGACCGGCGTGCCAGTCGTCGAACTGGTCGAAGTAGTAGTCGCCGAACAGGGCGTCCTGGTGGTTGATGAACGCGTTGTCGGAGAAGAAGTTCGGGTCCTGGACCGCCTTGCGGTACTCCTCGGTGGTGAGGAGGTAGGTGAAGGCGAAGGTGGAGTCGTGGTCGCAGCCGAGGCGGTTGTACCGCTTGGTCATCTCGCGGATCACCTTGTCGACGCACTGGTTCTTGCCGCTGGCGCAGTCATTGGTCTGCGACACGGTGTAGGTGGTGGCCGACGACGGCACGAACGTCGGCCAGTTGAGGAAGAACGGGTCGTCGTAGTCGGACGCGCCGGCGTCGGACGGGTTCGACGCGACCAGCATCAGGAGGACGGCGGTCACGAGCAGCAGCACGATGCCGATGCGCTTCGCTCCCCGTGTGGTCTCCATGGTGCCCGTCCTCCCGTTGCGTACTCCCTGTGTCACTGAGCGTCACACATGATGACGATGGCTGACCATGGCACGATCGGGTGGTTCGCGGGTGGTTCCCCGGTCGACATTCCGGCCGAACGGTACGAGGAACGCATCTCGACGGGACCCATGGGCCACCGGTGGTGGGAAGCTGACAGAATCACCGAGTGCCCGTCGTCGACCAATCCGCACGACACCCGCCGGGACGCCACACCCTGAAGCTGCTGGTCGTCCCGGTCATCTTCCTGGTGATCTGCACCAACGTGGCCAACGTCATGTGGCCGACGCTGCAGGAGTCGCACCCGCTGCTGCTCATCGCGCTCAGCAGCATCAACCGCTACCTGATCCTGGTCTCCGACGACCTCGACGCCGTGAGCTACTACAGCGTCGGCACCCTCCGACTCCTGGTCAGCGACCCGCTCTTCTTCCTGCTCGGCTACTGGTACGGCGACCGGGCCTTGGCGTGGATGGACGAGCGCTCCCCCACCTACGGGCCGATGCTGCGGCGCTTCCAGGACCTGTTCGGCAAGGCGGCGTGGCCGCTGGTGGTCATCGCGCCGAACAACTACATCTGCCTCCTCGCCGGCGCCGCCGGCATGCGCGTCAGCGTGTTCTTCGCCTGCAACCTCGTCGGCACGGTCGGCCGCCTCTACCTGATCCGGGTGCTCGGCGACGCGTTCTCCTCCCCCATCGACTCGGCCCAGAGCTTCATCGGCGAGTACCGGTGGTGGCTCATGGGCATCAGCTTCGTGGTCGTGCTCATCAGCCTGCGGGGCGAATTCTCCGGCGACGGTGAGATCGAGACGCTGGTGCACCTCGACGACGAGATCCTGGGCGAGGAAGGTTCCGACGAGGGAGATCCCGGCGACGGCCCGTCTAGCCTCGCCCGCCGTGATCACGACGACGGCTGACGACACCTCCACCGAGACCCGCACCGCTGTCGTCACCGGTGCGAGCGCCGGCATCGGCGCCGCCACCGCGCGTGCGCTGGCGGCTGATGGCTGGCGGGTCGTCCTGGGCGCACGGCGCGTCGAGCGCATCGAGGCCCTCGCCGCCGAGCTCGGCGGCACGGCGCATCGACTCGACGTCACCGACGCCGCATCGGTCGACGAGTTCTGTGCCTCGGTCGGGTCCTGCCACCTGCTCGTGAACAACGCCGGCGGCGCGCTCGGAGTCGAACCACTGGCCGAGGCCGTCGACGAGAAGTGGATCACCATGTTCGAGACCAACGTGCTCGGATTGATGCGCATGACCCGCGGTCTGCTCCCCGCACTCATCGCCTCGGGCGACGGCCACGTCGTCAACGTCACCTCGATCGCCGCCCTCCAGGGCTACCCCGGCGGCTCGGGCTACAACGCCGCCAAGTTCGGTGCTCACGGTGTCACCGAGTCGCTGCGCCACGAGCTGCTGGGCCAGCCCGTGCGCGTCACCGAGGTCCTTCCCGGCATGGTCGAGACCGAGTTCAGCGTGGTGCGACTCGACGGCGACGAAGACCGCGCTGCGCAGGTCTATGCAGGACTGACACCGCTCGTCGCCGAAGATGTCGCCGAGTGCATCCGGTGGGCCGCGTCCCTCCCGGCGCACGTGAACATCGACTCGATCGTGGTGAAGCCTCGCGATCAGGCCGATGCGTTCCGCTCGCACCGCGAGCGCTGACCCCAGGAGCTCCTCGGAAATGACCGCGACCATCCGCCGCAACTCGGACCACCTCCCCCTCGGCTCCCGGACCCCGGCCCAGACCGAGGACTTCTTCGACCCCGACCAGCTGGCCGAGCTGCGCGCCTACGTCCGACCGAAGAAGCGGGTCAGCCTCGTCACCAAGGTCGTCACGACCGTCCTCGACCTCGTACTGATCTTCGTGCTCGACCTGGGCCCCGAGGTCGCCGGCTGGTTCGGCGGGTCGCCCTGGCCCCTCCGACTCCTCGCCGTCATCGCGGTGTTCGTGCTGATCTCCGAGCTCGTCACCCTGCCGGTGAGCTGGTGGCAGACCATGGTCCACGACAAGCGCCACGGCATGTCGAACGAGACGCCGGGCCTGTGGGTCGCCGATCAGCTCAAGGGTCTCGCGCTCGGCATGGTGCTCAGCGGGCTGATCCTCGTGCCCATCTTCTGGGCGATCCGGACCTTCGATTCGTGGTGGCTCGTGGGCGGGCTGGTGTTCTTCGCCATCGCGCTGGTCCTGAACTTCGTCTACCCGGTGCTGATCATGCCCCGCTTCAACAAGTTCACCCCGATGCCCGAGGGCGAGCTGCGCACGCGGATCGAGGAGATCGCGGTGCTGGCCGAGACGTCGATCGAGGGCGTGTACACGATGGACGGCTCCAAGCGCTCACGACGGGGCAACGCGTTCGTCGCCGGCTTCGGGCCCACGAAGCGCGTCGTGGTCTACGACACGATGCTCGACTTCCCGCTCGAGCAGATCGCCAACGTCGTGGCCCACGAGATCGGCCACTACCGCCTCAACCACATCCCCAAGTCGTTCCCCTTCTCCGGGCTGCAGATGCTCATCACCCTCGCAGTGGTCCAGGCCATCGCCGGCAGCGACACCGTGCTCGGCTGGGCAGGGGTCGACTCGCTGGGCGATCCGGGCTCGGCGCCGATGTTCCTGATGGTCTTCGGCATCCCCTCGGCGGTGCTCGGCGTGGCATCGGCCTGGATGTCACGTCGCCACGAGCGCGAAGCCGACCTCGAGGCGCTCGAGCTCCTCGGCGACCCGACGTCGTTCGTCGCCATGTGGCCGGCCATGGTCGAGCTCAACAAGGCCGACCTCGAGCCTGGCCCGTGGGAGAAGCTCAACGCCAGCCACCCCGAGGTCGCCGAGCGCATGCAGTTCGGTCTCGACTGGGCCGAGCGCAACGGCGTCCCGGCCACTCGCCCCCAGCGCGCACCGGTCCCCCCGCCCAAGGAATCTGTCGTCGATTCTCGGGACTGAATCGGGAGACGAGACGACAGATCCGGCGGGGGTCAGAGGCCGAGCAGCGGGTCGAGGCCGACGGTGAGGCCCGGGTGCTCGGCGATCTTCTTCACGGCCAGAAGCACGCCGGGCATGAACGACTCGCGGTCGTAGGAGTCGTGCCGGAGCGTGAGGGTCTGGCCGGCCGCGCCGAGGATGACCTCTTGGTGGGCGATCATGCCCCGCATCCGCACCGAGTGCACGGGGATGCCACCGGGTCCCTTGCCCCCGCGGGCGTGCGCCACGACCTCCTTCTCGGTGGGATCGTCGGCCCACTGATCGGAGGCGGCGGCCATGCGTTCGACGGTGAGCATCGCGGTGCCGGACGGGGCGTCGATCTTGGCGTCGTGGTGGTACTCGAGCACCTCGGCGGTGTCGAACCACGGCGCCGCCACCTCGGCGAAGCGCATCATCAGCACCGCACCGATGGCGAAGTTGGGCGCGAGCAGGCAGTTCGAACGGGTGAAGCTCGCGGCGAAGCGCTCGTGGTCGGCGGCGTCGAACCCCGTGGTGCCCACCACGGCGTGGACCCCGTGGTCGGCGGCCCAGGCGAGGTTGGTCCGGGCGGCATCGAGCTGGGTGAAGTCGACGACGACGTCGACCTCGGCCCGCTCGAACGCCTCGGCGTCGGCGGCGACGGTGATCTCGGGAACCGTGGCGCCACGCGCGACGAGATGCAGGTCGATGCCCTCGTGGTACGGGTCGACGGCAGCGACCAGTTCCATGTCACGATCTGAAGCGACGGCCGCACAGACCGTGCTCCCCATACGGCCACCGGCACCGAAGACACCTACGCGAACGGTCACGTCCGGAAGAGTAGGCAACGGCGGCACCGATCGACCGATCCGGGGTGACCATCGCCGCCATCGGGCTCGCTACGGTCATCTCCATGGAGAGCGCACGACGACGTTGTCGGGTCCGAGCGGCACGGCGAGGACGGTCACCCCTGTGCCGTCGACGCCCCGTGGCGCGTCGACCCCGGGGGCTGCGCCCCAGCTAGATCAAACCGCCGCGGCGAGCGATCGGGGGTCGAGCGGCCCCACGGCCGCCACCGTTCGGTCACCGTGCAGCAGCCGACGCAGCATCGCGTCGACCTCGTCGACGGTGACGGCGCGCACCCGGTCGAGCTGCTCGTCGATGCTCACCACGGTGCCGGTGGACAGCAGCATGCGACCGAGCCGCGACATGCGGCTGCCCGAGTCCTCGAGGCCGAGCTCGGTGGCGCCGGCGAGGAACCCGGTGGCGACCCGCAGCTCGTCCCCGGTGACGCCACCGTCGACCATGGCCGTCAGCTCTGATTCGAGTGCCTCGAGCAGCTCGGCCGAGCGGCCGGGCGACGTGCCGGCGTACACCCCGAGCATGCCCGAGTCGGAGTACGAGCTGACCCACGAGTACACCGAGTAGGCCAGCGCCCGGTCCTCGCGGATCGACTGGAACAGCCGCGAGGACGAACCGCCGCCGAGGATCTGGTTGGCGACGTGGAGCGCGTAGCGGTCGTCGTGGTCCTGGGGCAGACCGCGCCAGCCCAGGAGCAGGTGCACCTGCTCGCCCTCGCGGACGTGCGTCGCCAGCGGCACGATCGAGTCGCCCGGCGCGGACCGCTCGGGGGCGGCACCACCCACGGCGACGTCGAGGTGGGCTTCGAGTGCGGCGCAGAACTCGTCGTGGTCGAGGAGGCCGGCGGCAGCGACCACGATGTTGGCCGGTCGGTAGTGCGTGGCGAGGAAGGCGGCGATGTCGTCGCGGTGCATCGCCCGGACGGTGTCGGCGTCGCCCAGGACCTCTCGACCGAGCGGGTGGTCGGGGAACAGGCTCTCCATGAGCAGCATGTGGACCCGGTCGTCCGGCGTGTCGAGCGCCGCCCACAACTCCTCGAGGATCACCTCTCGCTCGGCGTCGATGTCGGCCGAGCGGAGCGCAGGGGCCGACAAGACGTCGCCGAGCAGCTCGACGCCGAGGCGCCACTCGGAGGCCGGCAGGCGGGTGTGGAATGCCGTGTGTTCACGGGAGGTGAAGGCGTTCATGTCGCCGCCCACGGCGTCGACGGCCTCGGCGATGGCCCGGGCCGAGCGGGCCTCGGTGCCTTTGAAGAACAGGTGCTCGAGGAAGTGGCTCACCCCGGAGATGGCCGGGGGTTCGTCGCGTCCACCGACCCCGACCCACACACCGGTGGTGACGGAACGGGCGTGGGGCATCGGGTCGGTGACGACCTGGATGCCGTTGGCGAGGGTGGAGATGCGGGGTTCGGGAGCAGTCATGAGGGACAAACGACACGACCCCCGCCGCCCGGAGAACCGGGCGACGGGGGTCGACGTCTACGAGCGGTTCGGCTCAGCGCCGACGGCCACGGCCGCGGCCACCGCCGGCGTTGCCGCCACCGGTGGGCGCGTTCTCGGGACCGAGATCGCCGAACTCGTCCTTGAGCTCTTCGTCGAAGGCGTCCTCGAAGGAGACGAACTCGGTGTCGCCACCGCTGGACGGCTCCTCTGCCTTGGCTTCCTTCTTGGGACCACGATCCCGGCCACCGGAATCACGACCACCGGAATCGCGACCACCACGGTCGCGTCCGCCACGGTCGCCGCGGTCACGACCGCCACCACCGTCGGACGAACCGCCCTCGTCAGCCGGCTCGCTGGCCATCGAGAGGGAGACCTTGCCGTTGGGATCGATGTCGTCGACCCGGACCTCGATCTCCTGGCCCAGTTCGAGCTCGTCCTCGACCTTGTCGATGCGACGCTTGCCACCGATCTTGGAGATGTGGAGCAGGCCGTCGCGGCCGGGGAGGATGTTGACGAACGCACCGAACTTGGTGATGTTGACGACCTTGCCCATGTAGGTGGCACCCACATCGGCGGCCGGCGGGTTCACGATGAGCTCGATCTGACGGCGGGCCTCGGCGACCGCACCCCTGTCGGTGCCGCCGATCGTGACCGTGCCGATGACGCCGTCGTCGTCGACGCCGATGTCGGCGCCGGTCTCGCCGGAGATCTGGTTGATGACCTTGCCCTTGGGCCCGATGACCTCGCCGATCTTGTCGACGGGGATCTCGAAGCTGATGATCTTCGGGGCGGAGCCCTGGACGTCGTCACGGGGCTCGGCGATGCACTCGTTCATGATGTCGAGGATCGCCGTGCGGGCTTCCTTGGCCTGCTGCAGCGCGGAGGCCAGGACGTCGGCCGGGAGGCCTTCGATCTTGGTGTCGAGCTGCAGCGCCGTGACGAACTCGCTGGTACCGGCGACCTTGAAGTCCATGTCGCCGAAGGCGTCCTCGGCACCGAGGATGTCGGTGAGGGTGGTGTACTTGCCGTCTTCGTAGACGAGACCCATGGCGATGCCGGCGACGGCAGCCTTGATGGGCACGCCGCCGTCCATGAGCGACAGCGACGAGGCACAGACCGAGGCCATCGAGGTGGAGCCGTTGGAGGCCAGGACCTCGGAGACGAGGCGGAAGGTGTAGGGCCACTCCTCCATGTTGGGGACCACCGGCAGCAGGGCGCGCTCGGCGAGCAGGCCGTGGCCGACCTCGCGACGCTTGGGGCTGCCCACGCGGCCGGTCTCACCGTTGGCGTGCGGCGGCATGTTGTAGTGGTGCATGTACCGCTTCTTCTCCTGCGGACCGAGGTTGTCCAGGAGCTGGTCCATCTTCGGCATGCCGAGGGTGAGGACGTTGAGCACCTGGGTCTCGCCACGCTGGAAGAGGGCGGAGCCATGGGAGGTGTCGAGGATGCCGACCTCGGCGGTGACCGGACGGAGGTCCGCCGGGCCACGACCGTCGATGCGGACACCTTCGTTCACGATGCGCGAGCGGATGACCGACTTGAGCACCGTCTTGATGGCGCCGCCGATCTCCTTCTCGCGGCCGGGGAACTCGTCGGCGAGCTCGGCGCGGATGGCGTCCTTGAGCTCACGCTCGGCGGCCTCACGCTCGGCCTTGACGGCGATGGAGCCGACCTCCTTGAGGCGGTCGGTGCCGACGGCCTTGACGCGCTCGAGGACGTCGTCCTCGTAGTCGTTCGCCTTGGTCCACTCGAGCGCCGGACGGGCGCCGTACGCCTTGACGAGCTCACGCTGGGCGTCGATGGAGTCCTTGATGGACTTCTTGGACTCCTCGAGGCCCTGGGCGATCGCTTCCTCGGTGACGAACGGGGCGCCGTTCTGGTAGTGCTCCCACGCCCGCTCGGTGCCGTTGGCCTCGACCATCATGATGGCGATCTCGCCTTCGGCGTTCTCGCGACCGGCGACCACGAGGTCGAAGGTGGATTCCTCGATCTCGTCGTGCTCGGGGTGGGCGACCCATTCACCATCGGTGTCGAAGGCCATGCGCACGGCGCCGACCGGACCGTCGAAGGGCAGGCCGGACAGCATCAGTGCGGCGGAGGCCCCGTTGATGGTGATGATGTCGTAGGGGTTGCGACCGTCGGCACCGAGGATCGTGGACACGACCTGGGTCTCGTTGCGGTAGCCGTCCGGGAAGCTGGGTCGCAGCGGCCGGTCGGTGAGGCGGCAGGTGAGGATGGCGAGGTCGGTGGGGCGACCCTCGCGGCGGAAGAACGAACCGGGGATGCGACCCGCGGCGTACATGCGCTCTTCGACGTCGATCGTCAGCGGGAAGAAGTCCATGCCCTCGCGGGCCTTGCTCGCGCCGTTGGCGGTGACGAGGGCCTTGGTGCCCCCGATGGAGACGACGACGGCGCCCTGGCTCTGCTGGGCGAGCTTGCCGGTCTCGAAGGTGAGTGACTTGTCCGTACCGGCGATCGGCGCGGAGACCCGGGTGGGTTCGGTGGTCATGTGGAACTGCTCCTGTCGGCCCGCAGCGGAGTGCGTGGCCGTTCGGTGGTGGCAGGGCCAGTTCCCAGTCGGCGGTCCCCCGAAGATCGTGTTCGGGAGATCGGCGTACTGGCAGCTGACCAAATGAGGACTGCCACCGTGGTGTTGGTGAAAACGACGGACGAGCTGCCAGTGGCAGCTCGTCGGTCAGGTGTCCCTCAGCGGCGGAGACCGTGGGTGGCGATGATCGTGCGGTAGCGCTCGACGTCGTTCTTGCGAACGTAGTCGAGGAGCCGCCGGCGACGACCGACCATCTTCAGGAGGCCGCGTCGGGTGTGATGGTCCTTCTTGTGTGCCGCCAGATGCTCGTTGAGGTGGTTGATGCGCTTCGTGAGCAGCGCGATCTGGACCTCGGGCGAGCCGGTGTCGGTGTCGTGCAGACGGTTGTCGGCGATGATGCCGGCCTTCTGTGCGTCGATCTGTTCGGACATACGTGAAAAACCTCAGGAATCTCAAAGTGGGTATCGGACCCGGCTGCCCCGACCGACTGGTGCGAGAAGGGGAAGCGGTGGCGCCGCGCGACGACGAAGTCTGCACGAGGCCAGCGCCCACCCTACCAGGACACACGCACCGTGCATGCAATGGGTCGATGCGGTAGGTCTCCCAGCGTCTGCCGCTGGACTCAGGTGTCGCGGGCCGGCTTGATCGAATATTCGTAGGCCGGCTTGCGTCGCCGGGCGGTGAGGCGTGCGAACTCGAGCGGCGGGGTCATGGCCAGGATGGGAGCATCCGAGCGGAAGAAGCCGGCCTCGACCTCGTGGAGCGTCGCCGTGTCGGGATCGATGCCCTGCGCCCGGACGGCCCCGCGGTAGGCCTCGCCCAGCGTGCCGTGGAGGAGGTCGGACACGATCGCCGGCAACGTCTCGGGATCGCGGAGCGGCCAGCAGTGGTTGCCGCCCTCGATGACCACGAATTCGCCCCTGGCCCGGCGGGCGGCGTCCTTGGCGGTCTGCAGCGGGACGGCGAAGTCGCGGGTGCCGTGGATGGCAACGACGGGGATGCGTTCCTGGGCGAGGCGCTGGAGCATCCAGCGACTGCCCCGGCTGCGCAGGATCGAGACGGCGGGGCCGAGGAGGCGCCACGGCCGCGTGACGTGGCCGGCCAGGGTGGGCAGGAACAGCTTGCCCAGCTTCACCGCCTGCTCGGGGTTCTTCAGGATCGGCGGCGTGGCCATGGCGTCGAGCGCGAGGAGGATGACGACGCCGGCCATGGCCGGCGGGAAGATGCGCCCGGCGTTGACCATGCGGTCCCAGGTCTCGCCGACGATGGCGTCGATGAGGATGACGGCGATGGCCCGGTGGGGCTCGTTGGCGCACAGCTGAGTGACGACTCGACCGCCCATGGAGTGCCCGGCGAAGATCGCCCGCTCGATGCCGAGCTCGTCGAGGGCACGGCCCAGGAGGTCGGCGTACTCGCCGAAGTTCCCGCCGCCGGCGGGGAGGCCCTGCGTGCTGCCGTGGTTGGCCATGTCGATGGTGATGACCTTGAAGCCCATCGACACCAGCCGCGAAAGCGTCTGGGCGTACAGGAAGCCCTCGGCCGTGAAGCCGTGCACCATCACGAGCGGGACGCCGGTGCCGCAGACCGCGACCCCGACCTCGTGGCCGTCGGCCATGGTGAACACGTGGCGGGCCAGTCGGGGGGCGGCCACGAGCCCACGCTCGGCCTCGCCCTCGGACTCGGGCCCGATGACCGGCATCTCGGCCTCGGGGAGGAGGTTCCGGAGCGTGCGGCGGGCTCGTTCG
>JBFJNI010000025.1:0-43342 GCA_041618235.1 Acidimicrobiales bacterium | reverse complement strand
TCCCGGACCGGACAGTTGTGGCGCCACCCCGATCCCGGACCGGACAACAGGGGTTGTCCTCGACCGTCAGGCAGACTCGCCGGCATGCGAGCTGTGGTGTGCAACGAGTTCGGTCCGCCCTCGAGCCTGGTGGTCGAGGAGCGTCCCGACCCGGGGGCGGGTGCGGGCCAGGTGGTGGTCGACGTCGCCGCTGCCGGCGTCAACTACGTCGACGGGCTGATCGCCGCCGGCGGCTACCAGATCAAGCCGGCGCTGCCGTTCGTGCCGGGCAACGAGGTCGCCGGCATGATCGAGGCCGTCGGCGACGGCGTCTCCGGATGGAACGTGGGCGACCGGGTGCTGGTGAGCGTCGGATTCGGGGGGTTCGCCACCAAGGTCGTCGCCAAGGCGAACGCCCTCGCACCGGTGCCCGACGCGATGTCGCTTCCGGCCGCCGCCGCCTTCACCCAGAGCTACTCCACGGCACTGTTCGCCCTTCGCGATCGCGCTGCGCTGCAGGCCGGCGAGCGGGTGTTGGTGCTGGGGGCCGCCGGCGGCGTCGGCACGGCCGCCATCCAGGTGGCGAAGGCCTTGGGCGCCACCGTCATCGCCGCGGCGTCGTCGCCCGAGCGGCTCGAGCGGTGCGTGGCCGCCGGCGCCGACGAGACCATCGACTACTCGGTCGAGGACCTCAAGACGGCGGCGCGCGAGAAGAGCGGCGGCGGGGTCGATGTGGTGTTCGACCCGGTCGGCCACGACCTCACCGAGCCGGCCCTCCGGGCCATGCGCGAGTTCGGACGCCTCCTGGTCATCGGCTTCGCCCGGGGCGACATCCCGTCGCTCCCGACCAACCAGGTGCTGCTGCGCAACCGAGCGGTGCTCGGCGTCGACTGGGGCGCATGGGGCATGCAGAACGCCAGCGAACAGGGGGTGCTGCTGGCGGACGCGCTGGCCATGGTCGCCAGCGGTCGCCTCGACCCGCCGGAGCCGACCGCCTACGCGTTCGACCGGGTCGGTGACGCGCTGGGCGACCTGCTCGACCACCGCTTGGTGGGCAAGGCCGTGCTGGTCCCCTGAGCTGTCGGGGCCGAGGGTGACGGAGGAGCGGGCAGGAGACGTCGCCAGTTCACCGCCAGCATCAGGAGCAGCACCGCCGCCACGGCGGCGGCGATGCCGTGCTCGCCGATGGCGCGTCGCTGGTCGAGGTCGAGCACGGTCAGGCCGGCGCTGCCGAGCGTGAACGCCAGCAGCGACGATCGACCGAGCTGCATCGGGATGTCGGTCCATCGGGGCAGGCCGCGACGGGGCACCGATACGGCGAGCAGGAGGAGCGTGAGCGACGCGCCGATGACGCCGAGGGCGAAGTAGCCGGCCGCGTTGTCGCGCCGGTAGCCGCGGTAGTAGCGGAAGCCGTCGATGACGGCATCCGTCCCGTCGCGCCACATCAGGCCCAGCACGACGATGCCGGCGACGGCCGAGACCGCGGCCACGCGTCGCCCGAAGTCCTTCGCGCCCCGCTCCTGCCAGGTGCGCAGGCCGCCCGCAAGGATCATGCCGGCGAGGACGAAGGTGAACGAGTGCAGCAGGCTGGGGCCACGGATGTGGCGTCCGGCCCCGAGCACGAAGTCGATGGGGTAGGCGAATGCGCCGGCATCGCGATCATCGAACCGAGCCAGGACGAAGGCATCGAGCGACCAGAGCAGGGCGAGCAGGGCGGGTGCCGCCCATGCGCCGAAGCGGATCCGGATGCGGAGGAGCGCCGGCGTGGCCGCCAGTGCGAGGGCGTAGACGCCGAGGATGGTGCCGTAGCCGGCGCCACCGAGGAGCACGGCCGACTCGGCGACGTCGAGGAGCTCCGCTCGATCGGACACCAGGGCGGCGGCCGAGACCAACAGGTAACCGGCGTAGCACTCGAGGGCCCGTCGTCGGAGCCGCGGCCGGAGCGCGTCGACCCCGTCGCGCTGCGCCCGCCGGACGTGGATCAACTCGATCATCATCCCGAACATCAGGACGAACAGCGGCGTGCCGGTCCGGGTCACGAGGCGAGCCAACTCGCGGGTGGACTCCGACAGCTCGTCCCAGGCCCCGAACTCGCCCATGGCATGCCCGAAGGTCACGAGCGCGATGGCGTAGGCGCGCGCGACGTCGACGAAATCGATGCGTTGTCGGTTCATCAGAGAGCCGTCTCAGGGGGGTGGTCCGTCCGGGGGATGACGGGAAGCTGAGAGCCTTCCACCTGGGTGGGCGGTGCACCCAGTCGGCTGGCTGTCCGGTCGTCCCGTGACGGACAATGGAGCCATGACGACCACGCCTGGTGCCGGATCCGACCGCCCCGTGACCGACCGTGCTCCCAAGGATCGGCCTTGGATGATGCGGACCTACTCGGGGCACTCCACCGCCAAGGCCTCGAACGAGCTGTACCGGACCAATCTGTCCAAGGGGCAGACCGGCCTGTCGATCGCCTTCGACCTGCCCACCCAGACGGGCTACGACCCCGATCACGTCCTCGCACGCGGCGAGGTCGGCAAGGTCGGGGTGCCGGTCGCCCACCTCGGGCACATGCAGACGCTGCTCGACGGCATCCCCCAGGGCGAGATGAACACGTCGATGACCATCAACGCCCCCGCGGCCTGGATGCTCGGGCTCTACGTGGCGAACGCCGAGAACCAGGGCACCGAGTCCACGGCGCTCCGTGGCACCACGCAGAACGACATCGTCAAGGAGTACCTGAGCCGGGGCACCTACATCTTCCCGCCGCTGCCCAGCCGCCGGCTCATCGTCGACATGATCGCGTTCTGCGCCGAGTGGATCCCGCACTGGAACCCGATGAACGTGTGCAGCTACCACCTCCAGGAGGCGGGGGCCACGCCGGTCCAGGAGATCGCCTACTCGCTGGCCAACGCCATCGGCGTGCTGGACGCGGTGAAGGAGTCGGGCCAGGTCTCCGACGACCGCTTCCCCCAGGTGTTCGGCTCCATCAGCTTCTTCGTCAACGCCGGCATCCGGTTCGTCGAGGAGACCGCCAAGATGCGGGCCTTCGGCGAACTCTGGGAACGCATCGGCCGTGAGCGCTACGGCGTCACCGACGACAAGGCCCTGCGGTTCCGCTACGGGGTCCAGGTCAACAGCCTCGGCCTCACCGAGCAGCAAGCCGAGAACAACGTCCAGCGCATCGTGCTCGAAGCGCTCGGCGTGACCCTGTCGAAGAAGGCACGCGCTCGGTCCATCCAGCTGCCGGCATGGAACGAGGCCCTCGGCCTGCCCCGCCCGTGGGACCAGCAGTGGTCGCTGCGCATCCAGCAGGTGCTGGCCAACGAGACCGACCTGCTCGAGTACGCCGACATCTTCGACGGCAGTCACGTCATGGAGAAGCTCACCGCCGACCTCGGCGAGGCCGCGTGGGTCGAGATGGACGAGATCCTCGAGCTCGGCGGCGCCTTCGAGGCCATCGACGAGATGAAGGGCCGTCTCGTGCGCAGCCACGCCGAGCGGATCCGCCGCATCGAGTCCGGCGAGCAGGTCGTGGTGGGCGTCAACTCGTTCACCGAGACGGCCGAGTCACCGCTCGGCGGCGAGGACTCGATCATGAAGGTCGACCCGGCCGTGCAGGACGAGCTCATCGCCGACGTGCAGCGCTGGCGGTCCGAGCGTGACAACGATGCGGTCAAGCGCAGCCTCGACGAGCTGCGTCGGGTGGCCGAGATCGGCGACTCCAGCGCCGCGGCCAACATCATGCCGGCCACCATCGACCTCGCCCATGCTGGCGGCACGACCGGCGAGTGGGCCGGTCTGCTCCGCGAGGTGTTCGGCGAGTACCGGGCCCCCACCGGCGTCGCCGCGGCG
The DNA here is from genome assembly GCA_041618235.1 of Acidimicrobiales bacterium. Lineage (GTDB taxonomy): Bacteria > Actinomycetota > Acidimicrobiia > Acidimicrobiales > Salinilacustritrichaceae > Salinilacustrithrix. Next base: position 39,520 of record JBFJNI010000025.1, on the reverse strand, counting down.
TCGGGTTTCGGGCCCACCAGCGCCGGCCTGCGGTCGGTGGCCGAGCGCGTGAAGGCAAGGGCCGGCGGCCCGCCCCGACTGCTGGTGGCCAAGCCCGGCCTCGACGGGCACTCGAACGGTGCCGAGCAGATCGCCGTGGCGGCACGCGATGCCGGCTTCGAGGTCATCTACCAGGGCATCCGGCTCACGCCGGAGCAGATCGCGTCGGTGGCCGCCGACGAGGACGTCGACGCGGTCGGGCTGTCGATCCTGTCGGGCAGCCACCTCCAGCTCGTGCCCGAGACGGTGCGACTGCTGCGCGACGCAGGAGTCGACGCTCCGGTCGTCGCCGGTGGCATCATTCCGGAAGACGACCGAGACGTGTTGCTCGCGGCCGGGGTGGCTGCGGTGTACACGCCGAAGGACTTCGACCTCACCAAGATCATGGGAGAGATCCTCGATCTGGTGGGTGGCTGACGCATGGGGGTCCGGACATGAGCGAGCGACGGCTGCTGGTGGCGATTGCAGGCATCGGCCTCGTCGCCGGCGTCGCCGCGCTGGCCACCGGTCAGGGGTGGGCGGCCCTCGTCGCCGGTCTGTGCTCCGTCGGAATCGCAACGCTGGCGCTCCGCCTGCAGGCCGGCCGCACCGGCCCGGTACCCGACAGCATCGAGGCGGACTTCGACCATCTCCCCTCCGAGTGGCTCGAGCGGCCGGTCCCGCGGTCGGCCGAACCCGTCATCGCCACGCCTCGACGACGCGTCGACGATCCGCCCGACATCGTCGTCAGCGCTGACGTCGGCCCACACGGCCTGCTCGGGGCGGGCTTCCTCGAGACCACCCTGCGGAGTCGCATCGCCGTCGCCCGCCGGGCCCTCCGTCCGCTGTCCGTCGTGCACTTCGAGGTCTTCGACGTCGACGGCGACCACGCCATGCCGGTGGCCACGCGCAAGGTGGCCGCCACGCTCCACGAGACGCTGCGCGAGTCCGACGTGGCCGGTTGTCGTGCCGACGGGGTCTATGTGTTCGTCCTCGAGGAGACCGGCGAGGACGGTGCCGTGTGGACCGCCGAGCGGTTGCGGCGCCGGTTCGTGGCCGAGAGCGGCGCCCGACGCTTCCGAGCGGGCATCGCGGGGTACCCCACCCACGGCCTCGACGTCGAGACCGTCGACGCCAAGGCGGCCGAGGCCCTCAACGTCGCTCGCGACTGGAACCGCGATCGCATCGAGGTCGCCACGGGCATCTGAGGCGTCAGCTGCGCCCGACTCAGTCGGCGCGCAGCTCGCCGAGCACTTCGTCGGTGTCGGCGCCGAGCGGACGGCCCGCCCACCGGATGCGGCCCGGCGTCTCCGACAGATGGGCGACCAGGCCCTGCATCGGGGTGCCGTCGACGTCGACCACCGAGCCACGAGCCCGGACGTGGGGGTCGGCCAGCACGTCGAGCATCGAGTAGACGGGCGCGGCTGCGGCTTGGGCATCGTCGAATGCGGCGAGCACGTCGGGGCGGGATCGGGCTCCGATCCACTCGGCCATGCGGGCATCGATGCGGTCGCGGGCGTCGACGCGGCCGTCGAAGGAGTGCAACGACTCGTCGTCGCCGAGGCCCACGAGGTCGAGCACGCGGCGGGCCACCGACTCGGCCGAGGTCGACACCGCGACCCAGTGGCCGTCGGCGCACTGCCAGGTACCCCGGGGCACCGTGTACGGCACTCCGGATCCGAGGCGGGGTTGTTCGTAGCCCTCGACGGCGGCGGCACTGACGAGCGGCCCCATGATCTGGAGCAGCGACTCGAGGAGGTTGACGTCGACCACCTGGCCGACGCCGGAGTGCAGCGCGGTCATGGTGGCGAACGCCGCAGTGAGCCCGGTGATCTCGTCGGTCAGCGCGATGGGCGGCAGCAGCGGCGCCCCGTCGGGCTCTCCCGAGAGGGCGGCGAAGCCCGACATGGCCTCGGCCAGCGTGGCGAAGCCCGCACGCCCGGCGTATGGCCCGGTCTGCCCGAACCCGGTGACCCGCGTGATGACGAGACCGGGGTTGCGAGCCAGCAGGACGTCGGGCCCGAGCCCGAGCCGCTCGAGCGTGCCGGGTCGGAAGTTCTCGACCAGGACATCGGCGCCGGCACAGAGGTCCTCCATGTCGGCCCGGCCCTGTTCGGTCTTCAGGTCGAGGACGATGGAGCGCTTGCCCCTCCCGAGGAGCTTCCAGAAGTAGGTGACGTCGTCGTCGGGGTGGCGACGGAACATGGCGCGCGTGCCGTCGCCGCCCCCCGGCCGCTCGACCTTGATGACGTCGGCGCCGAAGTCGGCGAGGTAGCGGGCACACGCTGGGCCCGCGAGCACCGTCGATGCATCGATGACCCGGAGGCCGTCGAGCGCGGCGGCGCGTGGCCCGGACCCTTCGGACGACTCGTGGGACATCGTCAGGTCGTGACGGGGAAGCAGCGGTCGTCGAGCCCGCCGAAGGAGTAGCCGGCGTACATGCCCATGAACATGGCACGCGTGCGCTCGGTCCACACGAGCGCCTCGGGGCTCGAGATGCGGTGGTGGATCTGGATGACGCCGCCCTCGTGGACCTCGTACTCGGCCCAGGCCCCCGGGTAGTCCTTCACGCAGGCGACCTCGACGTAGGGCACGTCGCCGGTGGCCGCGAAGCGGCGGACCCGGTTCCGGTGGGTGTGACCCGCGAAGTATCCCCGGATGTTGCGGTGGCGGGCGAAGGCTTCGACGAGTCGCTCGGAGTCGTCGGGGGAGATGCCGAAGTAGTCCGGCGGGCGCTCGTTCGACGCCGGGTCCCACGGATGGTGATGGCCGAACACCAGCACCGGGCCGTCGGCCTCGGCGGCGAGGTCCTCGAGCCACTCGATCTGTTCGGCGGTGACCTGGCCCGACGACTTGCGGGGGATGGTGGTGTCGAGCACGGCGATGGTGGCGCCGGGCACGTCGATGCGCTGGACGGCGGTGTCGGCGAACACCTCGCCGTGATAGGCGTCGTGATTGCCCCGGACGTGCCGGAGTCGATCGCCGAAGGCCGGTTCGTAACAGGCCAGGAACTGCTCGTACTCCTCGACGGTTCCGTTGGTGGTCAGGTCGCCCTTGGCGATGACCACGACCGGGTCGATGGCGCGGATCTCGTCGACGGCGGCCGTGTTCATCATCTCGGGGTACGGCGGTTCGTGGGGCTCGGCGGAGAGGACGGGTCCGATCTCGGGCATGCCCTCGACCAGCCCACACTCGACCTCGCCGAAGTGCACGTCGTTCACCGTCGCGAACCGGCAGAGGAGCTCACCGCCCGGGTGGGGGAGCGTGTGCACCGTGACGCCGTCGAGGTCGTGCTCGGCGCCGGGTCGGAGCTCGTCGAAGCGACGGACTTCGGTGCCCTCGTGGAGCACGGCACGGTCGGTGCCGACGGTCGTGATCTCGACGGTGGGCGACGCCGTCATCGGGTCTCCGCTCGGGTGTCGGCGGTGGGGACGACGACGGCCGTCGCCACCTTGTCGTGGAGGGTCTGCTGGTCTCGATCCCACAGTGGCCAGAGGTGGTCGACGAGGAATCCGACACCGAGTGTGGCCGACGCGAGGATGCCGCGCACGAGGCCGCGACCGATGCCCCTCCCGGCGCCGATGGGCTGCAGGGTGTTGCGATCGACCGTGCGGATGTTCAGCCGCGACTTGCCCACGGTGGTCCCGGTGCTGCCCTCACGCGCCACATGGCCGAACCAGACGGCGACACCGACGAGCAGCATCATCGCCGAGATGGCGATGGCCTGGCCGCTGGGGTACTCGCACAGTCCGGTGGTCGCGGCGTCCTGGCCGAACACCGCGATGTCGCCCTCGGCGGTGAGTCCGCAAGAACGCACCTCGCGACCGCCGGAACGGATGACCACGAGCGCGGCAACGGGGAGGATCGAGAGCAGCGCGGTGTCGATGACGAACGCGGCGGCGCGTGCGCCGTACGTCGCCGTTCGGATGCGACCGGGTGGTGTGGCGTCCCACGTGTAGACGTTGGAAGGGTTCGCCGTCGGGGCTGATGAGCCCTGGTAGCCGGTGCCCGGGTACGACGCGGGGCTCGGTGGCGCTGGCGGATCGACAGGAGGGGGCTGGCTCATCGGCGGGGTCGGGTCGATCGTCGAGCTGGGGTCACCAGGGGCGGATGCGCCGCATGGGGATGGGCTGCGACCACCAGCGGCCCGAGAACCGCCAACGCGGGGTCGGCGTCGGGGCCTCGCCGGCGGCACGGGGCCAGGCGACCTCGAGCGCGGCGGCGATGGCGACGGCTTCCTCGGTGGTGGGGTCGGGGTGGATCTCCACGGGTCGAAACCTAGCCCGGTGCCGACGTGGCGCTGGAGTCGGCACTCGGTCGGTCGAGCGTGAGCAGGCCGAGGCCGGCGAGCGCCATGACGCCGCCGCCCACGACGCCGAGCACCGGTGCACTGGCCTGGTCGAGCACCAAGCCGCCCACCAGCGGACCGACCACGCGGCCCGCCGCCATGATCGCCTGGGCATCGCCGGCTCGCTCCTCGGGGTGCACGCTCGCCGAACTCAGCACGGCGTAGGCGCCGGGGACGCCCATCCAGAACGCGAAGCCCCAGAAGGCGATCGCAGCCACGAAGACGGCGCTGAGGCCGACGACGCCGATGGCGACGGCGGCGGTCGCACAGCCGAGGAGCCAGAACCCGGCCCGCCCCCGCCGGCCGGTCCAGCGCGCGCTCGGAACCGATGCCACGGCATTGGCGCTGAAGGACCAGGCGATCGCCTGGCTCGACAACGTCGTGCGGTCGGCGGCGATGACCGCCCCGTAGGTGAAGACGGCCGAGCCGCCGAGGGTCAGGAGGCCGAGACAGATCAGGACGCGGCGGGCTGCCTGCGTGGGAGCGTGGCGCGAGCTGCGCTCCGCCCGTGGCGCGAAGTACTCGGGCTCGAGGACGCCGCTGCGTCGACTGAAGACCAGCGGGACGATGGCCGTGGCCGCGAGCGCCAGATAGATGCCCTCGGGCCCGAACGCATCGCGCAGCGCGGCGGCGACCGGCGCGGTCGTGAGTCCGACCAGCGGGCCGACCACCGCGATCTCGCTCATCCGTTCGGAGGCGCCGAAGACCTGCGACCACGAGTACCAGGTGATGACCCCGACAGCCACGCCGGTGAGGGCGCGCAGACCGAGCAGCAGGACGAACGGCGGGAGGAGGGCCGACGCCGCGTTGGTGAGCAGCGCTGCGAACACCGCGAGGCCCAGGACCCGGCCGCGCGTGCGGAGGAATCGCCCCGCGCCGAACGACCCGACGGCGAAGCCCCCCAGCAGCAGCGCCGTCGACAGCGACGCCAGGCCGAGGCCGATGTCGTACTCGTCGGCGACGGCGGGGAGGAGGAACGGTCCGACCGAGAGGACGGCGGTGGCGTAGGCGGTGCCGAGCAGCAGACCCGGGTGCTCCTGCGGCCGGACGACCCGGAGCAGCGCGACGGGGACCTGCACCGGGTCAGGGCCTGCGGCTTCGCCGCGGTGGTGCTGCCTGCTCGCCGGCGCTCACGTCGCCATCGCTCCCCGCGGCGGCGCCAGCTGCACGGGTCACAGCGGCATGTTGCCGTGCTTGCGCGCCGGCAGCTCCTCGCGCTTGGACGACAGCATGTCGAGCGCGGCGTTGATCTTGCGCCGGGTGTCGGCGGGGTCGATCACGTCGTCGATGTAGCCGCGATCGGCGGCGGCGTACGGGTTGAGGAACTTCTCGGCGTACTCCTCGACCAGTTCGGCCTTGCGGGCGTCGGGGTCGTCGGCCTCGGCGATCTCGCGGCGGTTGACGATCTCGACCGCGCCGGCGGCTCCCATGACGGCGAGCTCGGCGGACGGCCATGCGAAGGCGTAGTCGGCGCCGATCGACTTGGAGTTCATGACCACGTAGGCGCCGCCGTAGGCCTTGCGGGTGATGACCTGGATGCGCGGCACGGTGGACTCGCAGTAGGCGTAGAGCAGCTTGGCGCCGTGGCGGATGATGCCGTTGTGCTCCTGCTCGACACCGGGCATGAAGCCGGGGACGTCGACGAAGGTGAGCAGCGGGATGTTGAACGCGTCGCACGTGCGCACGAACCGGCCGGCCTTCTCGGACGACTCGATGTCGAGCACGCCGGCCATGGCCATGGGCTGGTTGCCGACGATGCCCACGGGGCGGCCGGCCATGCGGGCGAAGCCGCAGGTGATCTGCGGGGCCCACTTGGGGGCGTACTCGAAGAAGTCGCCGTCGTCGACGACCTCGGCGATGACGGCCTTCATGTCGTAGGGCTGGTTCGGGTTGGTCGGCACGATGTCGCGCAGTGCCTCGCACTGGCGCTCGGGGTCGTCGCCGGTGTCGAGCACCGGAGGGATCTCGAGGTTGTTGGACGGCAGGAACGACAGCAGGTACTTGACGTCGTCGAGCACCGCCTTGTCGTCGGCGGCCGAGAACTGGGCGACTCCCGACTTGGCCGAGTGGGCGTCGGCACCGCCGAGCTCCTGCTGGGTGACGTCCTCGCCGGTCACCGTCTTCACGACGTCGGGACCGGTGATGAACATGTACGAGGTGTCCTCGACCATGAACACGAAGTCGGTCATGGCCGGCGAGTAGACGGCGCCGCCGGCGCACGGGCCCATGATCACCGAGATCTGCGGCGTGACGCCGGAGGCGAGGACGTTGCGGTAGAAGATGCCGCCATAGCTGTCGAGGCTGACCACGCCTTCCTGGATGCGGGCGCCGGCGCCGTCGTTGAGCCCGATCAGCGGAGCGCCGACCTTCAGGGCCATGTCCATGAGCTTGTGGATCTTGTTGGCGAAGACCTCGCCGAGGGCACCGCCGTACACGGTGAAGTCCTGGCTGAAGACGAACACCTTCTTGCCGTCGACCGTGCCCCAGCCGGTGACGACGCCGTCGCCGTACGGACGGTCGTCGAAGCTCGACTCCATGGGGCGGCGGGCGAGCTGGTCGAGCTCGTGGAAGCTGCCCTCGTCGAGGAGGTAGTCGATGCGCTCGCGGGCGAGCATCTTGCCCCGCTCGTGCTGCCGTGTGATCGAGCGCTCAGACCCCGGCGCGAGCGCGGCGGCCTTCTTCTCCTCGAGGTCTGCGATCCGCTCGGACATGGAGTGCTGGGCCATGGCGCCGGAGGTTACCGACGGCTCCGATGCTGCTCACAGTCCGCGGGCAGTGCGAAGATCCCGTCGTGACGCTCCTCTTCGTCTACGGCACGCTGCAGCACCCGCCGCTGCTCGCCCGGCTGCTCGGTCGCGTTCCCGAGGGTCGTCCCGCAACGCTCGCCGGTCACCGCGCTGCCCCGATCGACGGGCGCGTCTATCCAGGGCTGGTCGTCGACGAGGACGCGAGCACGTCCGGGCGACTGCTCGACGTCACCGACGAGGAGCTCGCGGTGCTCGACGCGTTCGAAGGCCACGAGTACGAACGGGTCAGCGTCGCGGTCCGGGTCGACGGCATCGAAGCCCCGGCTGAGGCCTGGCTGCTCACCGGGCCATCGCGTCGGCTGGTACGGACGGGCCACTGGTCCTTCGAGCGATTCCTCCTGACCGACGTCGAGCCCTTCCTCGATCGGTCCGCCCCCGGTGAAGCCCACCCCGGCGCCGGTGCCTGAATCCCGCACCCGGCCGTAGCCTCGGCCCATGGATCTGCCTGTCCCGTTCCCGCTCAAGCCGATGCTGGCCAAGCCCGACGACGGGATCCCCGAGGGCGACTGGCTGTTCGAACCCAAGTGGGACGGCTTCCGCTGCCTCGTGTTCCGCGACGGCGACGAGATCGAGTTGGGCAGCCGCAACGAGCGCCCGCTCACGCGTTACTTCCCCGAGATGCTCGCGCCGCTCAAGGCGTCGCTTCCCGATCGCTGCGTGGTCGACGGCGAGCTCGTCGTGGCGGTCGACGACAAGCTCGACTTCGACGCCCTCGGCCAACGCATCCACCCCGCCGAATCACGGGTCAACATGCTGGCGGAGAAGACGCCGGCGGCCTTCGTCGCCTTCGACCTCGTCGCGCTGGGCGACGACGCGCTGCTCGACCGGCCCTTCGCCGAGCGACGCCGCCTCCTCGAGGCGTCGATCGAGGCGTCGGGTCCCGTCCACGTGACGCCGATGACCGGGGACCGCGCCGTCGCCGAGGAGTGGTTCCGCCGGGTCGAGGGCGCGGGGCTCGACGGGCTGATCGCCAAGGATCCTGCGGGCACCTACCAGCCCGACAAGCGGGTCCTGCGAAAGGTGAAGCACAAGCGGACCGCCGACTGCGTGGCCGCCGGGTTCCGGTGGCACAAGGACGGCAAGGGCGTGGGGTCGATCATCCTCGGCATCCACGGCCCCGACGGTGACCTGCGCCATGTCGGCGTCGCCGCCAGCTTCACGGCCAAGTTCCGCGGCGCGCTGGTCGATGAGCTCGAGCCGAACGTCGCGTCCGACTTCTCGGACCATCCGTGGAGCTCGTGGATGCAGGCCGAGGCCCATGAGAACGGTCAGATGCCCGGCGCACCGAGCCGATGGAACAACCAGCGCGACCAGTCGTGGGTGCCGCTCGACGCCCAGCGGGTGGTCGAGGTCGGCTACACGATCATGACCAACGGTCGTTTCCGCGGGACCACCCGGTTCGTGCGCTGGCGACCCGACAAGACGCCCGCCGAGTGCACCTACGACCAGCTCGACGAGGTCGCCCCGATGGGATTCACCGACGTCCTCGACACCCCGACCTGAGGGCCTGATCCGTGAGCTCCGCGATCCTGATCGTCGGCTACCTCCTCGCCGTCCCCGTCTGCTTCCGGCTGGTGCCGGTGCTCCGCGAGCAACGGGTGCCGTGGTTCGTGGCGCTCCAGGTCGGTACCGCCCTGATCGTCGTCGGCCACGCGTTGGCGGGCCGCAGCGGTGCGGTGGCGGCCAACGTCTTCTTCTTCGTGGCGTTCTGGGTGGGTTGGTACCGCTGGCCTCGGGATTGAGTCGGATTGCCCATGGTCTCGTGTCGTGTTGATCGATCACACTCACTCCCACAGGCGGGAACCTGCCACCCGCAGGACCAGTGCAGGTGTCGACCGCCTCCCCGAGCATCGCTCGTGGGGGCCGTCACTGACTCGCTTCTCGGCCGCCCGGGCGGGGCGTCCGGGAAGCGAGCGTCAGGTCCGTCGATCAACGAGGCGCTGAGCCCGAGTCGCGAGATTCCCGGCATCGAGCGACGCCGCGAAGGCGGCGAAGCCGTCGGTGGGGCCGGTCCACTCCATGTCGTCGACCGTGGCGCTCACCGGAGCGTCGTGCTGCAGCGTCGCCAGCGTACGGAACAGCATCGCCTCCTCGAGGTGGTCCTGCAGGGTCACCGCCAGCTTCGCTCCACCCCGGACGGTGATGTCCCACTGCCCGGCCGCCGGGGGGATGTCCTCGAGGTGCAGGTACCGGGCCAGCACCGCCGCGGTGGACTTGGCGCCCCAGCCAGGCAGACCGGGGAAGCCGTCGGCCGAGTCGCCGACGAGCGCCAGGTAGTCGGGGATCGACTCGGGCGGCACGCCGAACTTCTCGATGACGCCATCGACGTCGAACCACTTGTCCTGGCGGCGGTCCCACTGCACGACCTTGCCGCCCACGAGCTGGGCCATGTCCTTGTCGGGCGTGCAGATGATGACCTTGTCGACCCGTGGGTCGGCGGCCGCCAGGGAGGCCCCGGCGGCGAGGCCGTCGTCGGCCTCGTAGGTGGTCTGGGGCCACACCGCGAAGCCGGCGAGCGCGAGCGCCTCCTCGACCAGAGGGAATTGCGCCTTGAGCTGTGGATCGATGCCCTCGCCGGTCTTGTAGTCGGCCCACAGGTCGTTGCGGTAGCTCTCGATGACCTGGTCGGTGGCGACACCGATGTGGGTGGCGCCGTCGTCGACGAGCTGGAGCATCGAGTTCACCACGCCGATCGCCGCACCACGGTCGAGGTCGCGGTTGTTCGGCGAGTAGTGGTAGCGGAACAGCTCGTAGGTCCCGTCGACGAGGTGGACGTGCATGGTGCCCACCGTAGGTCCGACGCGGGTCGCGTCGGCGTGGCGGCCTGTTCAGCGAGCGATCGAGACCGGCGGCTTGCGGGCGAGCTCGAGGGAGAGCGGGGGGAGTCCTCGGGCCAGGTCCTCGATGACCCGCTGCAGCTGCGCCATGACCTCGCAGCTCCTGGCCAGGAGGAGGTCGCGGGTCTCGGGATCGAGATCCTCGTTGCCCTGGAGGTGCGCCACGGTGGCCTGGACGACGGTGAGCCGCCCGAGCATCCAGTGAGCGGCGACTGCTGTCTCGTGGTCGTCCATCGGCTTCCCCAGTCTGCGTGTGTCGTGGTGTGCTGGGGACTGCATCGGACGGTCGGGATCCGGAGTGAAGCGAAAAGCCGGAAGTTCACGAAGGAAATCCGGGGATCGCACGATGCGGAGTCGTCTCGGGCGGCCGACGAACGCGGAGCGTGATCGCCGACGGCCTCGTCGTCGGCGATGGCGCCCTCGAGGTCCTGGACGGCGATGGCGACATGATCGATCTCGGTCAGCAGCACGGAGAGGAAATCGAGTGCCGGCTCCCGTCGCCCCCGACTCCTGCGCGCGACCACGCGCGACGTCCATTCCTCATCCGAGGCGCGGATCGGACAGGATTCCGGGGAGCACTCGCCATCCCCTGCACGAAACGTCTGTTGGAGGACGACCCCCATGACCACGATGACCCGCGCCTACTCGATCACCGCCGAGCGACTGGCGGCCGAGACCGAGGCGACCGGTGGCGATCCGAGCGCCATCGACGTCTCGAAGGTGGTCGCGCTCGACGACCTCGAGCTGCGTGACGTCGGTCCCCACGACGTCCGGATGAAGATCCTCGCCGCGTCGGCCGAGCACAACATCGACCACGCCGCCACCGCCGACACGATCAACATCGCCGAGGCCCGTGGCGGCAAGATGTACCCCGGCAACTCGGCCCTCGGCGAGGTGCTCGAGGTCGGTCGCGACGTCACCAAGTTCGCCGTCGGCGACATCGTGGTCACCCACTGCAACGGCGAGCCCGACGAGAACGGGTTCCCGCTCCGCATCTGGGCCTACGACCAGCCCGAGTCGATCGGCTGGTACAGCGAGCAGGCCGTCGTCGAGGACTGGCAGCTCATCAAGGCGCCCCTCGACTGCGGGCTCAACATCTGGGAGATGGCCGCCCTTCCGCTGCGCGCCCCGACGGCGTACCACCTGTGGCGTCGGGCGCTCGGCATCTACCGGGTCAAGGTCCCCTACGAGCGTCAGGCCACCCTCAACGTCCTCAGCTTCGGCGGCGGCGTCGGCGAGCTGTTCCTCATGCTCGCCAAGGCCGAGGGCCACAACGCCTACTTCTGCGCCGGCTCCAAGGAGCGCCGCGAATCGCTCGAGAAGCTCGGCATCGTCGGCATCGACCAGAAGGAGTTCAACCGCTTCGCCAGCCGCGATGACATCAAGGCGTTCAACAAGCGGTGCAAGGAGCTCACCGACGGAGAGAACATGCACATCGTCTGCGACATGCTCCGCGGCCCGGTGTTCGACGCCGGTCTCGCCGTCGCGGCTCGCTGTGGTGTGAACGTGAGCGCCGGCTGGCAGCTCAGCCAGGAGGTCACCTACAACTCCACCATCCAGTCGGTGAAGCAGGTCACCATCGACCACACGCACTACGAGACGCCCATCGGCTGCGAGGCGGCCACCGAGCTCTACGGCTCGGTGTTCAAGCCCACGATCCACGACGAGGTGTACTCGTTCGCCGACCTGCCGCGGTGCTTCCAGGAGATGCACGACAACACCCAGACCGGCATCCCCATCATCCGCATCGCCGACGAACTCCCGGACTCGGTGAAGCACCTGACCTGATCCTTCGTCTCCGGGCCCTCCGATGCCTCGGAGGGCCCGGTGTCGCGGGCTACCGTGCGATGCAGTGGCGCACGGACCCGGTGATCGACGCAACTACCAGAGTCCGGAGATCGTCTTGGCCGAGGCGCGCCGCATGGCCGCCGAGATCCGCCGCCAAGCCGAGCGAGATGCCGCCATGGTCCGGCGCGATGCCGCCGAGTGGGCGTCGACGATCCGGCGCGAGGCCGAGCTGCGCGCGCGCCACGCCGCCGAAGTGGAACCGGTCACGTCCGCGCCGCCGGCCGAGGTGCCCGCCGCCTCGCCGACCCCCGACCCGCTCGACGACCTCCTCCGCCTGCTCCCGGCGCCGCCCAGCGTGCCCCGTCCCGCCGAACTCCGGACCACGGTCGTCGAGCCCGAGCCCGGGCCCGAGCCCGAACCGGAGCCCGTCACGATCATCGACGTGCGCGAAGACGTGCGCGAAGACGAGCCCGAAGACGTGCGCGAACACGAGCCCGCCGTCCCGCCGGCGCCGGCTGGCGACCTCGACCCCTACGAGATCGGCCGGAGCGTCGCCCTCGGGTCGTGGATGTCCGCCGCCGACTTCAACGGACCGGCGCGACCCACGGCGGTCGCTTCTGGCCCGTTGCCCCGGGACGGCGACGTCATCGATCTGCGCCGAGCGGTCGAGGCCCGTCGCAGCGCGGCGGCCCGCCGGGCCGAGGACGCGGCGCGGGCGTCGTCGCACCCCACCGTCGACCACGTCCCGGTCGAGACGAGCATCGAGTCCAAGGTGCACGAGGTGGTGCGGCTGGCCGTGCGACGTACCTTCTCCCGTCGCTCGTCCTGACTCGGCGGTCGGGCGCTGCCGGATCGACCGGCACCGATCCGTGGTCGCGTGAGGCATTACCGATCGGGCAGGGGTGCTCCCTACACTCGCCCGCACAAACCCATTCTCGACGGGGGAGAAGCCCATGTCAGGTTCCGTGATCCTCACCGGCGCTCGTACGCCGATCGGCAAGCTGTCCGGCGCATTCGCGTCGATGGCGGCCTCCGACCTCGGTGGCGTGGCCATCAAGGGCGCACTGGAGAAGGCCGGGATCAGCCCCGACCAGGTCGACTACGTGTTCATGGGCCACGTGATCGGTGCCGGCGCCGGCCAGATCACCGCCCGCCAGGCGGCCGTGAACGCCGGCATCCCGATGTCCGTCCCCGCCACCACGGTCAACAAGGTGTGCCCCTCGGGCATGCACGCCATCTACCTCGCCGACCTCATGATCCAGGCCGGGCACGCCGACATCGTCGTCGCCGGCGGCATGGAGTCGATGACCAACGCTCCGTACCTGCTCCCCGACGCCCGCGCCGGGATGCGCGCCGGTGACAAGACCGTCGTCGACTCGATGATGTACGACGGCCTGTTCTGCGCCTTCGACCAGTGCGCCATGGGCGCCGGCACCGAGAAGTACGCCGCCTCCGCCGGCCTGGCCCGTGACGCCCAGGACGCGTTCTCCGCCCAGAGCCACCAGCGGGCCGCGGCCGCCATCAAGAACGGCATCCTCGACGACGAGATCGTCCCCGTGGCCGTCCCCCAGCGCCGTGGCGACCCCATCGAGGTCACCGTCGACGAGGGCGTCCGTGGCGAGACCACGGCCGAGAGCCTCGGCGGACTGCGTCCGGCGTTCGACAAGGCCGGCAACATCACCGCCGGCAACGCGTCGCAGATCTCCGACGGTGCATCGGCCACCATCATCGTGTCGCGTGCCAAGGCCGACGAGCTCGGCATCACGCCGCTCGGCGAGATCGTCTCCTACGGCCAGGTCGCCGGTCCCGACGCCTCGCTGCTCACCCAGCCCAGCCGTGCCGTCAACGTCGCCCTCGAGGCCGCCGGGATGACCACCGACCAGATCGGCCTCTACGAGCTCAACGAGGCGTTCGCCGCCGTCGGGCTCGCCTCGATGGCCGACCTCGGTGTCAGCGACGAGATCGTGAACGTCAACGGTGGCGCCATCGCCCTCGGCCACCCGCTCGGCATGTCGGGCAACCGGATCACGCTGACGCTCCTCAACGAGATGAAGCGTCGTGGCGTCGAGTTCGGCGCCGCCGCCCTCTGCGGTGGCGGTGGGCAGGGCGACGCCATCGTCGTGAAGGCGCTCAGCTGACCGACCCCGATATCTCGTGGGTCTCGCAGCCATGGGCTGCGGAAACCACGCCAGATCCGTGAGGAGGCCCGGGTGTTCGCACCCGGGCCTCTCCGCGTCCGCTAGTCGTGGACGCGGGCGACCGCGGATGGCGGGAGGACACCGAGGAACTGGCGGCCGCCGTCTTCGCCGCTGACCTCGATCTCGTAGCTGAGCGACGGATCCCGGTGGACGGCGACGATGGTGCCGAGGGCGCCGGGTTCGACGCCGGCGTCGGGGATGCCGTCGGGCAGGGCCACCAGCTCGAGGACGCTGAACTCGAACCCGCCGGGCGGATCGGGGACCGGGGCGAGGTTGGGGGTGCCGCCGGCTCCGTCGTGGTCGTCGCCCTCGCCGTCGACCGCCCGGAGGTGCGCCGGTCGGTTGCGGCCCGGCGGGTGGTCCGGGACGACGTGGTCCTCGTAGGTGGGCATCTCTCCCGCCGACTGCGGGAAGGTGATGACGCCGCCGAGCTCGAGGTTGTCGCACAGCGCCAACAGCGCAGTGACGGCGATCTCGCGCGGGCCGGCATCGGGATCGTGGGGGAGGCTGAGGTCGGTGAGCTGGGGGGCGACGTCGGGGTCGACCTGGACGGCGGCGATCTTCAGCACGGCGTCGACGTCCTCGCCGGTGAGGTCGTCGAGTCCGCTCAGCGCCTGCTCGGGGTCCTCGCGGAACTCGGCCCGCGCCGAAGCATCCTCGGCCAGGTCGACGATGAGCCGGAGCAGGTTCGCCATCGCCCGGCAACCTATCGGAGCGCGCCGGATCGTCCGGCGGACCGACGGTGATGGCTTGACATGCTGAGCGATGTCGTTCATACCCTGCTGCCGTGTCCACATCTCGTGAGTCGCGGCCGCTCGTCATCGTCGAGTCACCCGCCAAGGCCAAGACGATCAGCCAGTTCCTCGGTGACGACTACGTCGTCGAGGCCTCGGTCGGTCACATCCGCGACCTCCCGTCCAAGGGTCTGTCGATCGACGTCGACTCGGATTTCAAGACCGAGTACGAGATCAACCCGGACAAGCGCGATGTCATCAAGCGCCTGAAGGCGTTGCTGAAGGATGCCGACGAGCTCTATCTCGCAACCGATGAAGACCGCGAGGGCGAGGCGATCGCGTGGCACCTCCAAGAGGTGCTCAAGCCGAAGATCCCGGTCAAGCGGATGGTGTTCCACGAGATCACCCGCTCGGCCATCGAGCACGCGGTCGAGAACTCCAGGGACATCGACTACAACCGCGTCGACGCGCAGGAGACCCGTCGCATCGTCGATCGGCTCTACGGCTATCCGGTCAGCCAGATCATGTGGCGCAAGGTCAACCGCGGTCTGTCCGCCGGCCGGGTGCAGTCGCCGGCGGTCCGCCTCGTGGTCTCCCGCGAGCGCGAGCGCATCGCCTTCGTGTCGGCCGACTACTGGGATCTGAGCGCGGCCTTCCCGACCGACCCGAACTTCACCGCCAAGCTCGTCGCCCTCGACGGTGCCCGCGTGGCGTCCGGCCGGGACTTCGGCCAGGACGGCCAGGTCACCCGCGCCGACGTCGCCGTCGTCGACGAGGCCACGGCCAACGACCTCCGCACGCGTCTCGACGGTCAGCCCTACACCGTCCGCTCGGTCGAGGAGAAGCCCTGGCGCAGTCGCCCCAAGCCGCCGTTCATGACCTCGACGCTCCAGCAGGAGGGTGGTCGCAAGCTGCGTATGTCGGCCAACCAGGTGATGCGCATCGCCCAGGGTCTGTACGAGAAGGGCTACATCACCTACATGCGAACCGACAGCGTCACGCTGTCGCAGACCGCGCTCGACGCGGCACGTGCGCAGGTCCGGGAGCTCTACGGACCCGAGTACGTCCCCGACGCTCCGCGCGAGTACAAGGGCAAGTCGAAGAACGCGCAGGAGGCCCACGAGGCCATCCGCCCTTCGGGTGACACCTTCCGCACCCCCGACCAGGTCAGCGGTGAGCTGCGCAAGGACGAGCTGGCGGTCTACGACCTCATCTGGAAGCGAACCGTCGCCTCGCAGATGGAGGACGCGGTCGGGCGCACCATCTCGATGCGCATCGTGGCGCCGGCGCCGGGCGCGAACGGCAGCGACACCATCGAGTGCACCTTCGGCGCCTCGGGTCGCGTCATCACCTTCCCCGGCTACATGAAGGCCTACGTCGAGGACCGTGACGACGACGGCGACGACGCGGCCGACGCCGACGACGAAGAGCGCGTCCTGCCCCCGGTGGCCGAGGGCGACACGCTCCCGGTTCCCGACCTCACCGCCGACGGCCACGCCACCAGCCCGCCGGCCCGCTTCACCGAGGCCTCGCTGGTCAAGCGCATGGAAGAGCTCGGCATCGGCCGTCCCTCCACCTACGCCTCGATCATGACCACCATCCAGGATCGCGGCTACGTGTTCAAGAAGGGTTCCGCACTCGTGCCGACCTGGACGGCGTTCGCGGTGGTCAACGTGCTCGAGCGCCAGTTCGGCGAGTACGTCGACTACGAGTTCACCGCCAAGATGGAGGACGACCTCGACCGCATCGCGATGGGTCAGCAGGAGCGCATCCCCTGGCTCCACAACTTCTGGTTCGGCAACGGCCGCCCCGGCCTCAGCGTCACGGTCGACGAGGCGCTGGAGAAGGTCGACGCCGCCGAGGTCAACACCTTCCCGCTGGGCGTCGACGAGAACGGCTTCGTGGTCGTCGCCAAGCCCGGTCGCTACGGGCCCTACGTCAAGCGAGAGACCGGTGGCGACGAGAGCGACACCGCCTCGATCCCCGAGGGCCTGCCGCCGGACGAGCTCACCCTCGAGAAGGCGCTCGAGCTGCTGGCCGCGCCGAAGGGTGACACGCCCATCGGCGAGGACCCCGAGTCGGGCCTGCCCGTCTACGTGAAGTCCGGGCGCTACGGCCCCTACGTGCAGCTCGGCGACGCCGACACGCTGCCCGAGGACACCAAGCCGAAGATGGAGTCGCTGTTCAAGGAGCAGAAGCCCGAGGACGTCACCCTGGACGACGCGCTGAAGCTGCTGTCGCTGCCCCGCGTCGTGGGCACCGACGAGGAGACCGGGCTGCCGATCCTCGCTCGAAACGGCCGGTACGGGCCCTACCTCTCGAAGGGCGATGAGAAGGGCGCCGACGCCCGCAGCCTCGAGGCCGAGGACGAGCTGTTCACCGTCGACATGGCCAAGGCCAAGGAGCTGTTCGCCCAGCCCAAGCGGCGTCGTGGCCAGGCCGCGCCGCAGCCGCCACTGCGCGAGCTCGGTGTCGATCCCGTGTCCGAGCAGCCGGTCGTGGTCAAGGACGGCCGCTTCGGCCCGTACGTCACCGACGGCGAGACGAATGCCAGCCTGCGCAAGGGCGACCTCGTCGAGGAGATCACCATCGAGCGCGCGGCCGAGCTGCTCCAGATCCGGCGTGAGACCGCGCCGAAGAAGCCGAAGAAGTCCGCCAAGAAGAAGTCCGCCAAGAAGACCGCCAGCCGGAAGACCGCCGCCAAGAAGACCGCGGCCAAGAAGACTGCGGCCAAGAAGAAGACCGCGGCGACGAAGACGGCCGCGGCCGAGCGCCCCGACGTGAGCGCGGACGACTGACGTCCGAGGCTCGATCGACCGCTCCTGGTCGCCGAGTCTCTAACGTCGGAGTGTGATGGCGGAGCCCAGCGAGGCACGACCGACCCCGCCGGGCGCCGAGCAGGGTCCGGACGGGCCAGAGGTGTCAGCCGACGCGCCGACCGTGGCCATGCCCGCGGTCCGGCCCGAGCAGGAAGCCACGGCCATGCACGTGCGCCTGTTCGGCTCCACTGCCTTCTTCCGTCTGTGGCTCACCCAGGTCGTTTCGGCCACCGGCGACTGGTTGGGCTTCCTCGCCATCGCCGCGCTGGCCACCCGAGTCGGTGCCGGCTCGCCCGAGGCCGCCGTCGGCGTGGTGATGTCGGCGCGCATCGTGCCCGGGTTCTTCCTCGGACCGGCGGCCGGAGTCTTCGCCGACCGCTTCGACCGCAAGCGTCTGATGATGGCCTGCGACGTCGGCCGCGCCCTGGTGCTGGCGTCACTTCCCTTCGTCGACACCGTCGGTGGCCTGGTGGTGGCCTCGCTCGTGATGGAGGTGTTCACGCTGCTCTGGGCACCGGCGAAGGAGGCCTCGGTTCCGCACATCGTCCCCGCTCATCACCTCACCACCGCCAACTCGTTGTCGCTCGTCGCCGCCTACGGCACCATCCCGGTCGCTGCGGGGATGTTCTCGCTGCTGGCCAAGTTCTCGGAGAGCATCGGCGACTTCGAGCTGCTGACGGTGATCCGTGGCACGCAGGAGGGTCTGGCCTTCTACGTCGACGCAGCCACCTTCGCCCTCTCGGCCGTCATGATCTCGACGCTGCCGTTGCCGCGCCGCCGCAAGCACGAGCGCGTGGTCACCCCCAAGCGACGCCTCGAGATCGGTTCGGCCTTCGCCGAGCTCAAGGAGGGCTGGCACTTCGTCTTCATCAACCCGGTGGTCCGCGCCGTGAACCTCGGGTTGGCCACCGGCCTCATCGGTGGCGGGATGCTCGTGCCGCTGGGCCCGGTCTTCGCCACCGAGATCCTGGGCGCGGGTCAGTCGGGCTTCGGCCTGCTGATCCTCGCGCTGGGCATGGGCGTCGCCGTCGGGGTGGTTGCGGTCTCGGTGCTGCAGCGGCGGGCCCCCAAGGAATGGGTCTTCGTCGCCGCGGTGTTCGTCGCCGGCGGTTCGCTGTTCGCCGCCGCATCCATGTCGACGCTCGGTTCCTCGGCGCTGTTCGTGTTCATCCTCGGGACCTGCGCCGGCACGGTCTACGTCCTCGGCTTCACGCTGCTCCACGAGCACGTCGACGACGAGCTCCGCGGTCGCATCTTCTCGGCCCTCTACACGCTGGTGCGCATGTGCGTGCTCATCGCGTTCGCCGTCGGCCCGTTCCTCGCCGAGGTCCTCGACCGTCTGTCCACCAATCTCGTCGACGGCAGCGTCGGCATCGGCGCGATCTCCATCGCCGTCCCCGGTGTCCGCCTCACGCTGTGGACCGCGGCGCTCATCATCATCGGCGCCGGATTCATCGCCGCGCAGTCGATGCGCGACGCGGCGCGCCGAGACCTGGTCGATCCTCGCGGTGGGAGTTCCGAGTCCGAGTCCGAGTCCGGTTCCGCGACCCCTGACTCCGAGTCGCCGTGAGCGCCCACGTGATGCGCGGGCACTTCCTCGCGTTCGAGGGCGGCGAGGCGGCGGGCAAGTCGACCCAGGCGTCCCGGTTGGTCGAGCGCATCGACGCGGTGCGCACGCGCGAGCCGGGGGGGACGCCGGCAGGGGTCGCCATCCGCGACCTGTTCCTCGACCCGGCCACCGGCGATCTCGATCCGCGCACCGAGGCGCTGCTCATGGCGGCCGATCGCGCCCAGCACGCCGCCACCGTCATCCGTCCCGCGCTCGCGGCCGGCCGCCACGTGGTCACGGACCGCTACCTCTACTCGTCGGTCGCCTACCAGGCCCACGCACGGGGCCTCGACCCCGACGAGGTGCGGAACCTGTCGCTGTGGGCCACCGACGGGCTCGAGCCGGATCTGGTGATCTTCCTCGACGTCCCGGTCGACGTGGCCCGGGCTCGGGTCGCCGGCGTGTCGCCCGACCGCCTCGAGTCCGAGGCCGTCGAGTTCCACGAACGGGTCCGGGCCGGGTTCCAGGCCCAGGCCGCCGCCGACCCCACCCGCTGGGTCGTGGTCGACGCCACGGCCGCCGTCGACACCATCGCCGAGGCCGTCTGGGCCGCGGTCACCGCCCGCCTCCCCGACATCCACCCCTGACCCCGATCTGGCGTCGGTTGTCGTGACTGTTCCGGGACAGGAGACGACAGATTCGGCAGGTGGGGTCATCGGGCATGCTGGGGGCATGTCCGACGTCGTCGACCGCAGCCTCATCGACCGTCCCGACGTGTGGTCCGAGGTCGTCGGCCAGGATGCCGCTGTCGCCCAGCTGCGGGCCGCCGCCGTCAACCCGGTGCACGCCTACCTGCTGGTCGGGCCCGCGGGGTCGGGCAAGCGGGCGGCCGCGGTCGCGTTCGCCGCCGTGCTGCTCGCCGCCGATGCCGTGTCGCGAGGTGCCGACCCCGAGCGGGCCATCGTGCTGGCGAAGGCCGAGGGGCACCCCGATCTCCTCGTGTTCGAGCCCGAGGGCGCATCGCTCAGCGTCGGCGATGCCGAGCAGATCACGCGTGCCGCCAGCCGCAGTCCCGTCGAGGGGCGGCGCAAGGTCCTGGTGCTGACCGAGTTCGAGAACGTCGCCCAGGCCGGGCCGGCGCTGCTCAAGACCATCGAGGAGCCGCCCGAGTCGACGATCTTCGTCGTGCTCGCCGAGGAGGTTCCGCCCGAGCTGGTTCCCATCGCCAGCCGGGCCGCGCGCATCGATCTCGGCGCGGTGCCCGAGGCGGCCATCGTCGATCGCCTCGTCGCCGACGGCGCTGCGCCCGACACGGCTCGCTCCGCCGCGTCGGCGGCGGGAGGCGATCTGCGCCGCGCCCGCCTGCTGATCGGCGACCGGTCGCTCGGCGTGCGACGCGACGCCTGGGCCTCCATCCCGACGCGGCTCGACGGCACCGGCGCCACCGCTGCGCACCTGGTCGACGAGGTGGTGGCCCACATCGATGCTGCGCAGGAGCCGCTCGACGACCGCCAGGCCGCAGAGCGCGACGAACTGCAGGCGCGCATCGAGATCTACGGCCAGCGCGGCTCGGGCGTCAAGGACCTCGAGAAGCGCCACAAGCGTGAGATCCGCCGTCACCGGACGGCCGAGCTGCGCTTCGGTCTGGCGACGATGGCGGCGACCTACCGCGACCGTCTGGCCACGGCCCCCGATGTGGCCCCGCACCTCGCGGCGCTCGATGCCATCCAGGGCGCGGCCGATGCCATCGTCCGCA
Source organism: Acidimicrobiales bacterium (assembly GCA_041618235.1). Taxonomy (GTDB): domain Bacteria; phylum Actinomycetota; class Acidimicrobiia; order Acidimicrobiales; family Salinilacustritrichaceae; genus Salinilacustrithrix. The sequence goes on along the minus strand of JBFJNI010000025.1, from coordinate 18,666 downwards.
ACCCCAACGAGCTGCTGCTGTTGCAGGCGCTCGTCGCCAACCTCGATCCTGTCTGAACATCGGTGCCTCGGGCTTCGACCAGCACGCCCTTCCCGCGCTGCTGCGCAACGTGCGCGCGGTCGGCTCCGAGACGGTGAACACCGGATGAGCTCGTACCCGTACGTCCTCACCGGCGGGGTGACGATCTCCACGAAGTGAGCGGGATCGGGATCGGGCGCCGCGCGGGTCCCGCGCTACGCTCACCCGCCTCGCCCGAATAGCTCAGTCGGCAGAGCGACGCTCTCGTAAAGCGTAGGTCGTGGGTTCAATTCCCACTTCGGGCTCCACTCGCCAGCCAAGATTTCGCCGCCTACCGGGAACCGGACGGGGTGCGCCCGTCGTCTCACCTGGCATGCGATCTCGACGGGCCAATGCAGGTGTTCGGATGCGAGGCGGGCGGTTCGCCGCCGCAGCGGCGGTGCTGGCCCTGGGGGCGACCGCGTGCTCCTCGGGGCCCGGAGCGCCTCCCTCCTCTGGTGGAGGCGGCCTGTTCGTCGGCCTCCGGTCGTCGGCGCCCACCCTGCTCCAGGAAGGGCAGAGCTGCGACGAGGTCCTCGATGACTTCCAGTCGTTCGCGCCCACCGTCCTCCGGGACCAGTTCGGCTTCGTCGACCTCGCCGGCGACGTGGCCATGGGCGCACCCACGGCGGGTGCTGCCGAGACCACCGACGACGCTGCGTCAGCTCCGTCGCCCGATGACGCTCGGTCCGCGCTGCCCGCCACCGGTGACGGCGACTCGTCGGACACCAACACCCAGGAAGCCGGCATCGACGAGCCCGACGTGGTCGAGAACGACGGCTCGTTCGTGTACGTCGTCGACCAGGACGAGCTCGTCATCCTCGACGGTGCCACCGGCGCCGTCGTCAGCCGCCTGAAGCTGGCGTCGTACGGCGCCCAGATCATGCTCCAGGGCGATCGCCTGCTCGCCATCACCGGCGGTGGCGGCTACTTCGGCCCCGGTGGTCGCGGCATCGCGATCGACGACGTCGCCACCGTCGAGCCGGGGTTCGCGGAGCCCGACGAGGTCGTGCCGGCTCCGGCTCCGTCTCCGGTGCCAGAGGAGGAGCCCGGCACGGAGCCGGCCGAGCCGCTGCCCGTCGAGCCCACGCCCGATCCCGAGCCCGTCCCGCTGCCGGAGCCGATCCCGGGCCCGATCCCGGTCGACCCGCCGCAGTTCCAGGTCGGCACCGTGATCCAGCTCGTCGACGTCGCCGACCGGGCTGCACCCCGCATCCTCCAGACCACCGAGATCGAGGGCCAGCACGTGTCGACCCGCGTCGTCGACGGCGTGGCCCGCGTCGTGGTCACGTCGTGGCCCCAGCCCCCGATGATGGACTTCCCCGTCGGCATCGCCGAAGGCGACGGTCCCGCCGTCGAGCGGGCCATCGCCGACCAGCTCGACGAGACCACCATCGACGACTGGCTGCCGATGTTCCGCACGTCGATCGCGGCCGACGAGGCGGCCGCGTCCGCTCCGGCCACCACGGTCGAGGGTCTGCTCGTGTCGTGCGAGGACGTCCTCGTGCCCGAGGTCAACGCCGGCATCTCCGAGACCTCGATCCTGCGGGTCGACTTCGAGGACGGCTTCGATCCCGCCGACACCACCACCGTGGTCGCCGAAGCCGGCACGGTGTATGCCTCGGCCGCCACGTTGTACCTCGCCGCCACCAAGTGGGTCCCGGTCGTCGATCAGCAGCGGGTCGTGGCCGAGGACTGGTCGACCGCCATCCACGCCTTCGACCTCCGAGGTGACGGCGCCGCCGTCCACGTCGGCGCCGGCGAGGTCCCGGGCAGCACGCTCAACCAGTACTCACTGTCCGAGTACGACGGCCACCTGCGCATCGCCACCACCGAGGGCACCCCATGGGGCGGCGGCCGCGACAGCGAGTCCGGCGTCCGTGTCCTGCGCCTCGAGGGCGACGAGCTGGTCGAGATCGGCGCCGTGACCGGTCTCGGCAAGACCGAGACCATCCAATCGGTCCGCTTCATGGGGCCCGTCGGCTACGTGGTGACCTTCCGCCAGACCGACCCGCTCTACGTGATCGACCTCTCCGACCCGGCCGCCCCGGCGGCGGTCGGCGAGCTCAAGATCCCCGGCTTCTCGTCGTACCTGCACCCGGTGGGCGAGGGTCGCCTCGTCGGGATCGGGCGTGACGCCGATCTCGAGGGACGCGACCAGGGTCTTCTCCTGTCGCTCTTCGACGTCTCCGATCCCACGGCGCCGAAGCAGCTCCAGACCTACACCGAACGTGACGCCTACTCCGCGGCCGGCGACGACCCCAAGGCCTTCCTGTGGTGGGCGCCGGAGTCGGCGGTGATCGTGCCCGTCGAGCGCTACGGCCGGACCGACTACGACGTGGGGATGACCGTGCTCGACGTGGCCGACTCGGGCATCACCGAGCGGGCCACCGTGCGGGTCGACCAGCGCTACCCCTACCGGGCGATCGTGGTCCAGGGTCGTCTGTGGTCGCTCTTCGACGGTGGGGCATTCGTGTCGGAGTTCGCGAACCCGGCACAGGGTGGATTCACGGGATATCGCTAGAGCTCCCGTTCCTCGCTGTCGAGACGACCACCACGGTCGCCGACGCGTCTCCGGCCTGACGGCGAGCCGCCCACCGCCGATAGGGTCGTCGCCCTATGGCCGACCAGGCGACCTTCTCCGAGCAGGCGATGCCGCTGATGGACTCGCTCTACGGCGCCGCGTTGCGGATGACCCGCAACAAGTCCGACGCCGAGGACCTGGTGCAGGAGGCCTATCTCAAGGCCTACCGGGGGTTCGGCGGCTTCGAGCAGGGCACCAACCTCAAGGCGTGGATGTACCGCATCCTCACGAACACCTACATCAACATCTATCGGGCGAAGAAGCGCCGGCCCGACGAGACCGACCTGGCCGAGGTCGAGGACCTGTACCTGTACCGCCGGCTCGGTGGCCTCGAGGGCGCCACCGCCGGTCGGTCGGCCGAGGACGAGCTCCTCGACCTGTTCACCGAGTCCGAGATCAAGGACGCGCTCGAGTCGCTGCCCGAGAACTTCCGGATGGCCGTCCTGCTCGCCGATGTCGAGGGATTCGCCTACAAGGAGATCGCCGACATCCTCGACATCCCGATCGGCACGGTCATGTCCCGGCTGCATCGTGGAAGAAAAGGACTGCAGAAGCAGTTGTACGAGTTCGCCGTCGCACGCGGGCTCGCAGAACCCGAGCCGGCCGACGACGAGCAGTCCATTCCCGAGACGACCGGATCATGAGCGACTCCACCGACATGAGCGATGACCTGGGCGATGCCCACGAGAACTGCAGCGAGACGCTCCACGAGCTCTACCACTTCCTCGACGGTGAGCTGACCGACGACAAGCGCGCTGCGATCCAGTTGCACCTCGAGGAGTGCCCCCCGTGCTTCGAGGCCTTCGACTTCGAGGCCGAGATCAAGGCCTACATCGCCAGCAAGTGCCAGGAGAAGAGCCCCGACAGCCTCCGCGCCCGCATCGCCGAGGCCATCGGACACGAACCGCCCGCCTGAGCTTCGGTGCCGACTCGCCGGCATCGCCACCGCAGCGCCACCGCAGCGCCACCGCAGCGCTGCGCAGCCTGCGTCATCGCGTTCCGCCGCGTAATCACGACTTTTCGGCGGCTGCCTCCCGAGCAGCTCCTTCGACTTGATCCGGACCAGCGGCTCCGCGCACCGCTGGAACACGCGCCCTCCGACAGGGGCGGGCATCCTCGTGGGCCGGGACCGAGACACCCGGCACTTCCTCTCGCGGCCGTGGCCACATCGTCCGGATCCAGCGCCACCGGGAAGGTGGTTCCACGTCCGCACGTGCCCCGTGGGGCCAACGCCCGGACCCAGCGCCACCGCTGATGTCGTGCCAGGTCCGACGGCGGCCTGGGCGAAGGAAGTGCCGTTCGGCTAGGGACGCCCGTAGGGCCGAACGGTCCCGATCGGCGCCGGCCGTGCGATCGGTGCGCCTCGATTCAGGGTGAACGGGTTCTCGACGAGTCCTCGTCGACGGCGCCGACGACGGGTCTTGGTCGAGTCGTCGTCAGTCGGGGCGCACGAAAAGTCGCGATCACGCGGCGCATGGGGACCGCCGGCCGGTTCCTGTCGGTGCCTCGAACGATGATCGATCCATGCCTGCAACATCCGAGCCGTCGTGGAACGAACGCAGGGCAGCGCGCGTTCCGACCGAGCTCGTGTGGCTCGACCGCCGCTATCTGGTGACCGACCTCATCCATCGGGATGCCGGGCGGGTCTGGAAGGAGCGGGAGCTGGTGGCCGAGCTGGAGGGTGCGGGATTCGACCTGGGCGCGAACCCGAGCAAGACCGTCTCGGGGGTGCTGCGAACCGAGATCCGGCGGGGTCGGGTGGTCCGGGTGGGGTGGGGTGCCTACCGAGCGGGGACGATCCCCGAGAGCACCCGCCGGCGCATCCGGTCGCGGGTGCAGGTCCGGCGGGCTGCGTTGGACCACCGGTGACCTTCTAGGATCGACCCCATGTTCGCCTCGCCCGTCTGGCACTTCTGGATCGCCGTGATCCTCATGGTCACGCTGATCGTTCCCGCCACCATCGCCGTCGTCGCGATGTACCTGAACAAGGTGGTCAAGCCGAAGTACCCGGGGGTCGATCAGGAGCGTGGCTGACCCGCATGGCTGATCTCGTCGACTGGGACCTCGCCGCCCGCATCGCCGTCCGGTCGGCCGGCAAGGAGCCGCTCGCGGACTCCTACCACTGGGATGCGCTGGGCCCCGACTTCGACGAGCTGACCCGGTTGGCCGAGGAACTGGTCGCCGAGGAGACGGGAATCCGCTCGCTCGCCGGGCCCGCACGCGCCAGGGTCACGGACCGAGCCGGCTGGGTCCGGGCCAACGTCGCCTCGTTCCAGCGCATCATCGGTCCGGTCACCGATCGCCTCGGTAGTCGGGTTTCCGGCCCGTCGGCCGAGATCATGCGTCGAGCCGCCGCCCTCGAGGTCGGCCTCTTGCTCGGCTGGATGTCGGGCCGCGTGCTCGGGCAGTACGACCTGCTGGTGGCCGCCGACGAGAACCCCGACGAACAGGACCTCGTGTACTACGTCGGTCCCAACGTCCTGGCGCTCGAGAAGAAGTTCGGCTTCCCGCCCCGGGAGTTCCGTCTGTGGCTCGCGCTGCACGAGGTCACCCACCGGACGCAGTTCACGGGCGTGCCGTGGATGCGCGAGCACTACCTGTCGCTCATCGACAAGATGCTCGGCGCCGCCGACCTCGACCCCGTCAAGCTGTTCAACGCGCTCAAGCGCGCGGTCGGCGAGGTGCGTGCCGGTCGCAGCCCGCTGGCCGAGGGCGGTATCGCCCACCTCCTCGCCACGCCCGAGCAGCGCGACGTGCTCGATCAGATCGGCGGCCTGATGAGCCTGCTCGAGGGACACGGCGACATCACCATGAACCGGGCCGGCCTCGACCACGTCCCGTCGGCCGACCGCTTCCACCGGGTGCTCCACCAGCGGCGCAGCACGGCCACCGGCCTCACCCGCACCGTGCAGCGACTGCTCGGGCTCGAGGCCAAGCTGAACCAGTACGCGCTGGGCGAGGACTTCATCAACGAGATCGAACGCCTGGCGGGCGGCAAGGCGGCCATCGAGCCCATCTGGCGGGGCCCGACGTGGCTGCCGACCATGGGGGAGATCCGAGACCCGCAGGAGTGGATCGACCGGGTCCGTCTCTCCGAGGAGCTGGTGGGCTAGACCTTTTGTCCACGGGCTTCGCCCGGCGGAGGGAGATCGAGGGCTGATGGCGACCGTCCTCATCGTGGACGACGAACCTGACATCCGGTACCTGTCCCAGGTGACCCTGGAGCTGGACGGGCACCACGTGATGACGGCCGGCAACGGTGCCGAGGCGCTCGCCGCGGTCCAGGTCGAGGTTCCCGACGTCGTCCTGCTCGACGTGATGATGCCCGAGGTCGACGGCTGGGCCGTGCTCGAGCAGCTCAAGGCCCACCTCGACGACCGCATCTCGTCGGTTCGCGTCCTGATGATGACCGCCCTGGGTGCCGACAACGACCGCCTCCGCGGCGGCATCGAGGGGGCGGTGCGGTACCTCGTCAAGCCGGTCGCCCCCGACGCGCTCCGAGCTGCAGTGCAGGAGGTCCTCGCCGGAGGCACCGAGCGCGAGCAGCGCCTCCGGGCGCAGACCGGCGCACTGTCGGAGCTCGCTCGCATCGAGAAGGGGGTCGACGAGATCTCCGACGAGCCGCGCACCCGCCTGTCGCGCCTCGAATCGCCTCGGTCCCGGACCAGCGACGAGCCGGCGGCCCCCGCGGCCACCGAGGTCGGGCCCGAGCTCACCCTCAAGCAGCGGGCCCTGCTCCGTGCACTGGCCGAGGCATCGTCGGTCAGCGCCGCGGCCCAGCAGCTCGGGGTGAGCCGGTCCAACGTCTACGCCAGCCTGCGCCGGGTCGCCCGCAAGCTCGACCTCGAATCGGTCCCCGAGCTGCTCCGCCAGCTGCGTTCCGGCACGCTCGTCGTCACCGACGAGGAGTGACCGGCCCCGGTGGCCGGGACATGACGGGCTCCGCGATGGCGGTCGCCCGGCCCCGCTGTCGTTTCCCACCCGCTGCGACCGTCGTGACCTGCGCAGTCTCGGGCGGCGCCGACTCGCTCGCGCTCCTGGTCCTGGCCGTCGACGCCGGCCTCGACGTGACGGCGGCGCACGTCGATCACGGGCTGCGGCCCGGGAGCGACCGCGAGGCTGCGGTCGTGGCCGCGGCCGCCGAGCAGCTCGGCGCTCGGTTCCGGTCGTTCACGGTCGAGGTGGACGCCGGCGGCGACCTCGAGGCCCGGGCGCGCGCGGCCCGCCACGCCGTCCTCCCGGCCGGCACGCTGTTCGGCCACACGGCCGACGACCAGGCCGAGACCGTGCTGCTCGCGCTCCTCCGGGGAACGGGGCTCGACGGGCTGGCCGGGATCGCCCCCGCAGGCCATCCGATCCTGGCCCTGCGTCGCACCGAGACGGAGGCGATCTGTGCCGAGGTCGGGCTCGTGCCTGTCGAGGATCCGACCAACGACGATCCGCGGTTCCGCCGCAACCGCGTCCGCCACGAGGTGCTCCCGCTCCTCGCCGCCGTCGCCGAGCGCGACGTCGTGCCGCTGTTGGCCCGCGCCGCCGACGTCGTCCGCGACGACGTCACCCTGCTCGATGAGCTGGCTGCGCCGCTCGACCCCACCGACACCCGTGCGCTGGCCGAAGCGCCCGCCGCGCTCGCCCGTCGCGCGCTGCGGGCCTGGCTGCGGACGTACGACGACGAGCACCACCCGCCCGACGCCGCCGGCCTCGAACGGGTGATGCGCGTCGTCCGGGGCGAGGCCACCGCTGCGCAGGTGACCGGCGGGATCGAGGTGCGACGGTCGCAGCGTCGGCTGTCCGCCCACCGCCTCGACCGCCCGGAGGCTGGCGCGTCCGACGGCGACGGCTAGGTTCCCCCGCCGTGGCATCCCCGCACGACGATGACCTGATCGGCGAGCCCCTCGTGACCGCAGCCCAGCTGCAGGAACGGATCGCCGAACTCGGCCGCGAGATCGCCGCGGACTACCAGGGGAAGGATCCGCTGCTCGTGGCCGTCCTCAAGGGCGCATTCGTCTTCATGGCCGATCTGTGTCGCGCCATCGACATCCCCGTCGAGGTCGACTTCATGGCGGTGTCGTCCTACGGCGCCAGCACCCGGTCGTCCGGCGTCGTGCGCATCGTCAAGGACCTCGACATCGACCTCACCGGTCGGCACGTGATCATCGTCGAGGACATCATCGACTCGGGCCTGACCCTGCGCTACCTGCGCAAGACGCTCCAGGCCCGCCAGCCGGCTTCGCTCGACGTGTGCGCCCTCTTCGTCCGCGAGGGCAACCAGAAGGCCGAGCTCGACCTGCGCTACGTCGGCTTCGACATCCCGCCGGCCTTCGTCATCGGATACGGCCTCGACGTCGCCGAGCGCTACCGCAACCTGCCGGACATCCGGACGTATCTCGGCGGCGACTGACGCCCGCCTGCCATCTGTCCCCGGAACCCCGGTAGCCTTCACCGGACTGTGAAGAAGCTCCGTCGCCCCACCGTCATCTACGTGGTCATCGCGCTCATCGCGGTGTTCGCGATGTCCACCTTCTTCCGCCAGGGAGACGAGTCCACCGAGCTCGGCCAGGCCGAGTTCAGCGAGCGGATCGCCGAGGGTGAGGTGAAGACCGCCACCATCAAGGCGCGCTCGAACCAGGTCGTGGGCGAGCTGCGCGACGGCACCGAGTACAAGGTGAACTTCACCGACGGCTTCAGCGAGCGGCTCAACAACGAGCTCGTCGATGCCGAACCGGCTCTCGAGGAGTTCGAGGTCGACCAGCAGCAGGAGTCCATCTGGATCTCCCTGCTGTTCAGCATCCTGCCGCTGCTCCTGCTCTTCGGGCTGTTCCTGTTCTTCCTCAACGCCATGCAGGGCGGCGGCAGCAAGGTCATGCAGTTCGGCAAGGCCAAGGCCAAGCAGTTCAACAAGGACCAGCCGAAGGTCACCTTCGACGACGTCGCCGGCTGCGACGAGGCCATCGAAGAGCTGCGTGAGATCAAGGACTTCCTCCAGAACCCGGCCAAGTTCCAGGCGATCGGCGCCAAGATCCCCAAGGGCGTCCTGCTCGTGGGGCCTCCCGGCACCGGCAAGACGCTGCTCGCTCGAGCGGTCGCCGGCGAGGCCGGTGCGCCGTTCTTCTCGATCTCGGGTTCCGACTTCGTCGAGATGTTCGTCGGCGTGGGTGCCAGTCGCGTCCGCGACCTGTTCGAACAGGCGAAGGCCCAGGCCCCGGCCATCATCTTCGTCGACGAGATCGACGCCGTCGGCCGCCACCGCGGTGCCGGCATGGGCGGTGGCCACGACGAGCGCGAGCAGACCCTCAACCAGCTCCTCGTCGAGATGGACGGCTTCGACGGCAACACCGGCGTGATCCTCATCGCCGCCACCAACCGACCCGACATCCTCGACCCCGCGCTCCTCCGTCCCGGCCGCTTCGACCGCCAGATCGTCGTCGACCGCCCGGACCTCGAGGGTCGTCGGGCCATCCTCGACGTCCACGGCAAGGGCAAGCCGCTGGCCGTCGACGTCGACAACACCGTCATCGCCCGCCGCACTCCGGGCTTCACCGGTGCCGATCTCGCCAACCTGATGAACGAGGCCGCGCTGATGGCGGCCCGCACCGGTGCCGAGAAGATCGACATGCTCCTCATCGAGGGCGCCATCGACCGCGTGCTGGCGGGCCCCGAGCGCAAGACCCGGGTGATGTCCGAGAAAGAGCGTCGGGTCACCGCCTACCACGAGGGAGGGCATGCACTCGTGGGTCACGTGCTCGAGCACTGCGACCCGATCCACAAGCTGTCCATCGTCGCCCGAGGTCGCGCCCTGGGCTGGACCCTCGCGCTGCCGGTCGAAGATCGCTACACCCACACCCGCTCCGAGCTCATCGACCGGCTCGCCATGCTGCTCGGCGGCCGAACCGCGGAGGAGATCGTCTTCGACGAGATCACCACCGGTGCCGGCGACGACATCGAGAAGGCCACCGAGATCTCGCGGGCGATGGTCACCAAGTACGGCATGAGCGACGTCATCGGGCCCATCGCGCTCGGCAACAGCCACGACGAGGTGTTCCTGGGCAAGGAGTACGGCCACGAGGCCGACTACTCCCATCACGTCGCGTCCACGGTCGACGAGGAGATCCGCCGCTTCCTCACCGAGGCGCACACCCGGGCCGAGACCATCCTCACGACCCACCGCGCCACACTCGACCACCTGGCCGAAGAGGTGCTCGAGAAGGAGACCCTCGACGACAAGGACCTCGAGCGCATCTTCGCCGACCTCGAGACCTGGGTCGACCCCGACCCCGACCCGTCGGACCTCGACGCCGAGCTGGCCGAGGTGCTCGAGGCCGAGTCCGCCACCTCACCCGAGCGCGAGCCCGTGTCGGCCTCCGAGCGGACCGACGATGCCGGCGACGACGTCGCCCACGCGGCGCCCAAGGCGCCGTCTCGCATGCGCGCCTGGTGGCGCCTGCGACCCAACACCCCTGGCACCTGACGCACGGAGCGGGCACATGTACGACGACGATGACCGCGACGACAATCCGCGCGCGCCCGAGATCGACCAACCACGGATCGAGGCCGCCGTCAGCGAGATCCTGGCGGCCATCGGCGAGGATCCCCAGCGGGACGGCCTGCTGGACACCCCACGTCGAGTGGCCCGGATGTATGCCGAGATCTTCGCCGGTCTGCACGACACGCCCGACCGTCACCTCAAGACCACCTTCGAGGCCGGCCATGACGAGATGGTCATGGTGCGCGACATCCCGATCTACTCGGCGTGCGAGCACCACCTGATCCCGTTCATCGGCAAGGCGCACATCGCCTACATCCCGAACGAGAACGGCCGTATCACCGGTCTGTCGAAGCTGTCGCGCCTCGCCGACGTCTACGCCCGCCGCCCCCAGGTGCAGGAGCGCCTCACCGTGCAGATCGCCGACGCGCTCGAGCGGGTCCTCGAGCCCAAGGGCGCGCTCGTGGTCATCGAGGCCGAGCACCTCTGCATGTCGATGCGGGGCGTGCGCAAGCCCGGCACCACCACAGTCACGTCCGCGGTACGCGGGCTGTTCCGCAACAACCCGGCCACCCGCTACGAGGCGATGCGCCTCATCGGCTGAGCTCAGGCAGGGTGCCAGCCGATGAAGCGCTCGACGGCACCGGTGAGCTGTGCGTAGGCGTCGAGGGTGCGGTTGACGTCACCGGGGATCTCGAGGGAATGGTCGGCGTCTTCGATGACGAGCGACGCGGCCTCGATGGTGTGGCAGATCTCGTCGTGCCGATCGACGTCGTGCATCGGGTCGGCGCCGCCGGCGACCACCAGCGAGCGGATGGCGAGGTGGAGCGCGCCGTGCCGCACCTCGTCACGGCCCCACAGCGGGGTCAGCCAGATGGCCTCGACCAGATCGCCCAGGTGGCGTTCGACGTCGAGCCCGGCGAGGGCGATGCTGCCGAGCGACTTGGCGACGAAGCTGAGCCGGTGAGGCCGGTGCTCGGCCAGCAACGCATCGACCTGCGTGTGGACCGAACGGTGGAAGAGCTCCCACTGGTCGTCGGCCGGGATCTGGCCGTCGTCGAGTGGATAGCGGATGACGGCGGCGGTGGCGCCGACCTGCTCGAGCACCAGGCGGGGGAGGTGCAGCACCGGACCCTGGGGTCCGTAGCCCCGGCCCGGGAGGATGATCGCGAGATGCCCTCCGCCCATGGGTCGAGTGTTGCACCTGCCGTCGACGAGCGGGAGGGCGTTTCGACTCCTTCGGTCAGGTCGGCGGCAGGTCGGCCATGTCGTGGAGGGCCCGCACCGACGCTTGGATGATGGGGACGGCGAGGCAGGCCCCGGTGCCCTCGCCCAGGCGGAGGTCGAGATCGAGCACGGGTGTCAGCCGGAGGTGATCGAGGGCCGCCGAGGCCGCGGGCTCGGTCGAGCGGTGCCCTGCCAGCAGCCGACGCGCCACGCCCGGAGCGATGGCCTCGGCGACACACGCGGCAGCGCAGGAGATGACGCCGTCGACCACCACCGGTGTCCTCGCGGCGGCGGCGGCGAGCATGAACCCGCTGAGCGCGGCGATCTCGAGTCCGCCGATCGCGGCGAGCACGTCGACCGCGTCGCCCTCCAGCTCCAGCGCTCGGTCGACGGCACCGGCGACGATTGCCGCCTTCACGGGGACGTCCGCAGCCGCGAGGCCGGCGCCGGGCCCGACCAGCCGGGCGACGTCGACGGCGTTCGTACCGGTCTCTCGCGCGACGGCCCAGGCGATGAGCGCGGTCGACGGAGTCGTGTTGCCGATGCCCATGTCGCCACCGACGAGCAGATCGGCGCCCGCCTCGATGCCTCGATCTGCCGCAGCGATGCCGACCAGCAATGCGCGGAGGGCCTCGTCGCGGGTCATCGCCGGTCCGGTGTGCAGGCTCGCCGTTCCGGCTCGGACCTTCTGATCGACGACGTTCGGCAGGTGAGACACGTCGGCAGCGACACCGACGTCGACGATCGAGACGTCTGCCCCGATCGTGGTGGCGAACGCGTTGATGGCCGCCTTCCCACCGGACATGGCCATGACCATGAGCATCGTGACGTCGCTCGGCCACGCGCTGGCGCCGTCGGCGACGACACCGTGGTCGCCGGCGAAGACGACCACCGACGGGTGCTCGATCGGCAGGGGTGGAGCGATGCCGGTGATGGCCGCGATCCGGATCGCGAGGTCCTCGACCCGCCCGAGTGATCCCGGTGGCTTGGCCCGCGTCGCCCAACGGGCCTCGGAGGCCTCGGCGGCGGCCCGGTCGGGCGGGTCGATGCGCGAGACCACGTCGTCGAGCTGGTCCTGGAGGGTCATGTCGCAAGCTCCTGATCGAGAGTCCGGGCCAGCCGTTCGAGACCGGCGGGCTCGGGGACGGCGATGCGCACCGCGTCGGGACGGCCGAAGCTCGATCCGTCGCGGACGAGGATCCCGTGGGGAAGCAGCCGATCACGGAGCCCCGCGGCCTGGGGAACCCAGACGTAGTTGACGTCGCTCGTTTCGGCGACGAGGTCGTGGTCGTCGAGGACGTCGACGAGCTGGCTCCGGAGGTCGGCGATGCCGTCGCGCCATCGGCCGGGATCGGCGAGGTCGAGCAGTGCGGGGAGCGCAGCGCACACGAGGCCGTTCACCGACCACCTCGGCCGCAGGGTTCGGATGGCTTCGGCCTCGGCGGTGTCGGCCGCCAGCACGTAGCCGACACGCAGTCCGGGCAGGGCCCACGCCTTGGTGAGCGATCCGAGTGCGGTCGTCCCGGCATCACCGCGGGTCCATCGTCCGGTGGCGAGAAGGTAGAAGGCCTCGTCCCGGACGGCGGCCCGATCCCCGGCCGCCGCAAGCCGTCCGGTGGGGTTGTGTGGATCCGAGCGCCACTGCGGACCGGCCGGATCGAGATCGGCGAGATGCCGGCGGTAGAGCCCGAAGTCGCACTCGTCGGCCCAGCCTCGTGGCCGGTGCTGGGCGACCAAGGCGATGGCCTCGGCGCCGCCGTTGGTGAGGACGAGCCGGTCGGCGTCGACCCCCATCGCGTCGGCGAGGGCGGCGGTCGCCCCGGTGTCGTCCGGATACCGATCGAGCTCGTCCAGCGCTGCGACGAGCGCCGGCCGGCAGTCCGGGGCGAGCGGGTTCAGCGACGCGGACAGGTCGAGGATGTCGCAGACGGGCCGGCCGAGGACGCGAGCCAGGTGCTCGGCGTTGCCTCCGTGTGGGCCGGGTGGGAGCAGGCTCATCGGAGTGCCCGCAGCAGTCGGCTGGCGGCCGTGGCCAGGAGCACACCCACGAGGAGGTGCTCGGTTCGCTCTGCGATGGCCAGCGCCTCGGCGAGTTGGGCGGGTCCGGGGCGGGGGCCCGAGCCGAGCACGGGTCGGTCCTCGTCGACGTCGCCGTAGCGGAGTGGACCGCCGAGCGAGCAGCCCAGTGCCCCGGCCATCGCAGCCTCCGCGACGCCGGCGTTGGGGGAGGGATGCCAGCGTGCGTCCGCGCGGACGGTCGCGAAGACGGCGCGGGCCCGGTCGGGTCGAGTGGCGGCGACGGCCAGCGCGAACAGCCGGGCGGGGACGAGGTTGGCGACGTCGTCGGTGCGGGCGGCCGCCCAGCCGAAGTGCTCGTAGCGGTCGTCGTGCCGGCCGACCATCGCATCCATGGTGTTGACCGCTCGGTACGCGGCGACACCCGGCGCGCCGCCGATCGCGGCCCACCACGCGGGCGCGAAGACGGCGTCGACCATGTTCTCTGCCACCGACTCGATGGCAGCGGCCGAGATGCCCGATGCATCGAGCCCGCTCGTGTCCCGTCCGACCAGGGCCGGGAGCGCCGCCCTCGCCCGGTCGAGATCCCCGCCGGCCAGGTGCTCGCCGATGTCGCGTGCAACCGATCGGAGCTGGGCGCCGGCGACGCACACGGCCGTGGCGGCGATGCCGCCGGCCGAGCGCCCGGCCGTCGAAGTCGCGACCCGCCCGGCCAGCAACCCGAGCCCGACGCCGGCGGCGGCATACTCGACCCCCGCCAGTCGCGAGTTCCGGTGGCGCCGGTGTTCGATGGCGGCCATGGTCGAGCCGAACCGAGCGACGGGGTGGACGTCGTCGTCGAGCTCCGGCATCCAGGTACTCGCCACGACACCGGCCGCGGCAGCAACCAGACGGGCCGGTGTGAACAACGACGTCTTCATGCGGCCAGACCCAGCAACAGCACCGTCTCGGCGACGACCGCCGTGGCTCCGAGGACGTCGCCGGTGAACCCGCCGACCCGTCGACGGGCGAGACCGACCACGAGCGCTGCGGCCACGAGGGCGGTCGACAGTGCGGCGAGTGACCCGAACCCCTCGACGACGATGAGCAGGCCGGCGACCGGAAGCATCCAGAGGGCGGTCGAGCGCCGGGCACCGGCCAGGAAGGGCGCCGCCATCCCGTCCGGGCGGGCGTAGGACACCAGGGCGGGAACCACGGCCATGACCGTCCGACTGGCGGCCCACACGCCCACCAAGGCCAGTGGTTCGACCGTGTCACCGGCGAGGGCGACCCACCGCAGCAACAACACCGAGGGCACCACCGTCACGGCGAAGGCGCCGACGTCGGGCGCCGCCATCACGACGAGTCGGCGGTCCCGGTCGAGATGGGGGAGCAGCCCGTCGGCGCTGTCGGCCAGCCCGTCGAAGTGGAGCATCCCGGTGATCAGGAGGTCGGCGGAAATGACGAGGGCGGCGGCGATCGCCGGGCCCCAGACCGCGTCAGCAGACAGCCAGACCGACGCCAGGATGCCGCCGATGACTACGCCCACGACGGGGAACCACCGCAGCGTGGTCCGCCCGGGAGGATGGGCTCCCCCGACCACGGTCAGGAACGCGAGCGCGCTCAGCACGTGGGCTCGCCCGGCGGCAGAAGCTCCAGCGCTCGGCCGCCGACGACCAGGAACGCTCGGTCGGCCACCGCAGCGACGGCCTGGTTGACCAGGCCCAACTGGTCGGCGAAGCGGCGACCGAGCTCCGTGGGCGCGTGCGGTGCGAGGCCCACCTCCTCGGACACGACCACGGTGTCGCCGTCGCGATCGGCGAGGGCGGCCACGAGCGCGGCGGTGTCGGCATCCAGATCGGGGTGGCCGGTCAGCCAGGTCCCGAGTGAGTCGAGCAGCACGGTGCCGCGCAGGTCGCGGAGGACGCCCGGGAGAACGGCCGGGTCCGGGCACTCGACCGTGTACCAGCTGACCGGGCGCCGTATCCGGTGCCGGTCGATCCGGGCGGCGTGGTCGGCGTCCCCGGGGTCGAGCCGAGCGGTCGCGACGTAGGTGACGGGGCCGCCGTCGGGAGCGTTGCCGGCGATCCGTTCGGCCACCTCGGACTTGCCGGACCGTGTCCCACCGAGGACGAGGGTGATCATGGGTGGACCTCCAGCCCACGGACGACCGCCGCATGCGTGGCGCGGGCGATGCGCGCTCCCCAGGTCGATCGCGGCCCGGCGAACGGCTCGGCTGGTACGGCCGGCGGCCAGCAGACGACGACTGCGTCCGATGCCGTGCCGGTGCCCGGGACACCGGCCTCGACGAGCGCCTGGGTCTTGGCCTCGGTCGCCGTCATCACCGCGTTCACGGCCGCCGCGGGGGAGAGCCCCACCGGCACCTGGACGACGATGTTGATCGTCCCGGGCAGCCAGGAGTCGCCGCGGCGGACGCCGTGGATGCCGTCTGCATCGGCGGCCCAGGTCGGCTTGGTCACGCCGACCGTGGCGTCGACGACGACCCCGCCATCGTCGCGCCGCACGACTCTGCGGACGTCGGCTGCGGTGAGCAGCGCCGCTCCCGTGCCGCGGAGACCGAGCCGGTCGGCCACCTCGCGGACGTGGGCGCCGAGGTCGGTTCGGGCGTACCCCTCGGTGACGCCGATGTTGAGCAGCCAGTCGATTCCGGCCGATCCGCCGCCCACCGGGGCGGAGGAGACCGTCGCGATCGTGGTGGGGAACGACCACACGAGGACCTCACGCGTGTCCGGTAACGACGCCCCGTCGATCAATTCGGGACGGATCGCCTGGACGGGCAGGGGGTACGTGGATTCGGCCACGTCAGTAGTCGATGCCCTTCATCGCCCGGATGCCGGCGTCGTACGCGTGCTTGATGACGCGCACCTCGCTGGCGGTGTCGGCCACGTCGATCAGGGCCTCGGGAGCGTCTCGACCGGTGCAGATCACGTTGACCTTCGGCGAGCGAGCGCGGATGGCCTCGACGACCGCGGTGGTGTCGATCCAACCCCAGTTCATCGGGTAGGTGACCTCGTCGAGGATGACGAGGCGGTGTGTGTCGGCGGCCAACAGTGCCGCCGCCCGTCGCCAGGCCTCGCGGGCGACCGCCTCGTCCTGGGTCAGGTCCTCGCTGTCCCACGTGAATCCCTCACCGATGGCGAACCAGTCGACACCGAGGTCCGTCGCGATCTTCTCCTCGCCGGTGTTCCAGTTGCCCGACTTCAGGAACTGCACCACGGCGACGGGCCACCCCCGGGCGACGGAGCGGATCATCGTGCCGAACGCTGCCGTGGACTTGCCCTTGCCGTCGCCCGTGTTCACCAGGACGAGCGAGTCGGCCCGGCGCAGCTCGGGTGGCTCCTGGTGCTGGGTGGGCGGGACGTCCGCAGTCATGTCCGGTCCTCCCGTACGAGGGTGGCGTCCGAGACCCGACGCTCCCGGTGCTCTCGCCGCCGGCGGACGGTGACGGTGACGGCGCCGTCCTCGTCGACCTCGGTGGTGGCGTCCACGCCCCAGTGAGCGCCGATGATCTGCGGGGTCAGCACCTCGGCCGGCGTGCCGTCGGCGACGAGTCGGCCGTCGGCGAGCACGGCGACCCGGTCGGCGAACTGCCCGGCGACGGTGAGGTCGTGGACGGTGGTGACCACGGTGAGCTCTCGTTCGGTGCGGAGGTCGGCGATGAGCTCCAGGACCTCGAGCTGATGGCCGACGTCGAGCGCCGCCGTGGGTTCGTCGAGCACCAGAACCGGCGTGTCCTGGACGAGCGCTCGGGCGAGGACCACGCGCTGGCGTTCGCCACCCGAGAGGGTGTCGACGCGTCGGGATCCCATGCCGTCGAGGTCCAGCCGCTGGAGCACGGCGAAGGCCCGCCGCCGGTCGTGCATCGACGGCGAGCAGCGGATGGTCTGGTGAGCGGCGCGACCGAGCAGGACGTAGTCGAACACCGGCATGCCGGGCGGGATCACGGGATGTTGGGGGACGACCGCGAGCGCCCTTGCCCGGCCGCGCACCGACAACGTGTCGTTGTCGTGTCCCTGGAGCGACACCGCGCCGGTGTGGGCGACGGTGCCGGCGATGGTGCGGACGAGGGTCGTCTTCCCGGCACCGTTGGGACCGATGAGCGACAGCCACGTACCGGTCGCGACGTCGAGGGACACATCGTCGAGCACGGTGGAGCCACCGAGGACGACCGACGCACCGCGCCACGAGATGGCCGGGGTGGCGGTCATGACACGGACTGTGATCGGAGGATGCCGAGGAAGAACGGGGCCCCGATGAAGGCGGTGATGACCCCGATGGGCAGCTCGGCCGGTGCCTGGATGCTGCGGGCGAGAACGTCGGCGAGGGCCAGGAATGCGGCGCCGAAGAGGATCGACAGCGGGATGACTCGTCGGTTGCTGGCGCCGGCCACGAGGCGGACACCATGCGGGACGATGAGCCCGACGAACCCGATGAGACCGCTGACGGCGACGGCCGCCGCGGTGGCCAGCGATGCGGCCACGATCACCACGCCGCGGATCCGGCGGGGCCGGAGGCCGAGCGAGGTGGCTTCCTCGTCACCCACCGCCAGGACGTCGAGGGCGCCGACCGAAGCGACGAGGACCGCGCCGCACACGAGGGCGTAGGGCGCCAGCAGCGTCACCTCACCCCAGCCGCTGGTGGACAGTCGGCCGAGGATCCATGCGTACACCTGGCGGAGGGTGTCGGCGTGCCGCTGCTGGACGTAGGTCTGCACGGCCGTGAAGAAGCTGGCGACCGCGACGCCGGCGAGGATCAGCGTGGCGGGCGAGCCGCTTCCGTCGCGACGAGCGCTGAGGGTGGCCGAGGCGCCGACGGCGATGAGCGCGCCGACGAACGCGGCGGCGGGGAGCGGGTCGAACAGGCCGATGCCGTCGCCGAGGCCCATGGCGATGACGAGCGTGGCACCGAGACCGGCACCGGCGGCGATGCCCAGCAGGAACGGGTCGGCCAGCGGGTTGCGGAACACGCCCTGGTACCCGGCGCCCGACCCGGCGAGCATCGCGCCGACCAGTAGGCCGAGCACGACTCTCGGAACGCGGATGTCCCAGACGATGGCCCGCTGGGTGTCGGTCAGCCCGCTGTCGACGTCGATCAGCGGGAGGTGGTCGACCAGCTCGAGCACGGCACGGAACAGCGGGACGTCGACGGGTCCGACCGATATGCCGATCGCGCCGGCGACGGCGACGGTGGCGAGGGCGGCGGCGATCCAGGCCGGGGTCAACCGGGTCGTGTCGGGGACGTCCACCACGGCGTCGTCGCCGTGGTCGCTGCCGGGGAGCGGTGTGGGCGCGTCCGGAGG
>JBFJNI010000024.1:0-44144 GCA_041618235.1 Acidimicrobiales bacterium | reverse complement strand
GTCGAGGCCGACCTCGGCGACGACACCGATCCGCTCACGCCGACGCCCGACGACGACCAGGCGCCGACGGCGCCCGACGACGTCGAACTCCCCGAACCCGACGAGACCATCGTCATCGACGACCCCGACGCCGAGGCCGAGACGCCCACGTCGTCGACCACGTCGTCCGCTCCCACCACCGCCGCCCCCGACGGTGGTGGCGACGGGGTTCCCGACACCGCACCCGGATAGCGTGCCCGCGGTGGAACGGTTGGTGATCATCGTCGTCGTGGCCACCGTGGCGGCCGTCGTCGCCGCGGTCATCTCGCGCCGGCAGACGCCGGCCGCGCCCGCCGACACCGGCTACCACGTGCCCCCACAGCTCCACCGGCCAGACTTCGACCGGCCCGACGCCGACTGGCTCGTGGTCGTCTTCACGTCGGCGACGTGCAACACCTGCGCCGGCATGTGGGACAAGGCCCGCCACCTCGAGTCCGACGCGGTCGCCGTCCAAGACGTCGAGGTCGGTGCCCGCAAGGACCTGCACGACCGCTATGGGATCGACGGCGTCCCCACCACCGTGGTCGCCGACGCCGAGGGCGTGGTCCGCTCGTCGTTCCTGGGCCCAGCCACGGCCACCGACCTTTGGGCCGCGCTGGCCGAGCTGCGCGAGCCGGGCACCGTGCCCGACTCGTGCGACACCCACGTCGACCACGACTGAGCACTCGGCCGCCGCTGGCGGTGGGTCGGGGGCGGCGGCGGGGTTCAGTCGGTGCTGGCGGTGGAGCTCGACACCTGCGTCGTGTCGGTGCCGTCACCGACCACGTGGTTCCGGCCCAGCTCGATGAGCCGGCTCACCTCGGCGCCGTCGATGGTCTCGCGCTCGAGCAGCGCCCGGGCCACCAGGTCGAGGCCGTTGCGGTGCTCGTGCAGGAGCTCGCGGCAGCGCTGCTCCTGTTCGCGCAGGATGCGCTCGACCTCTTCGTCGATGACCCGAGCGGTGTCGTCGGAGTACTCGCGTGAGCTCATGAGGCTGTCGCCCAGGAACACCTGTCCCTGGCTGCCCCACGCCTGCGGACCGATCTTCGAGGACATGCCCCACTCGCGGACCATCTTGGTGGCCAGCTCGGTGGATCCGACGAGGTCGTTGTTGGCGCCAGTGGAGTACACGCCGTAGATGGTCTCCTCGGCGATGCGGCCGCCCATGCGGACCACGAGACTCGACTCGATGTAGTCCTGGCGGTGGATGTGGCGTTCCTCGGCGGGCAGCTGCTGGGTGACACCGAGGGCCATCCCGGTGGGGAGGATGGTGACCTTGTGCACGGGGTCGGCCTGGGGGAGGACGGCGGCGCAGACGGCGTGGCCGGCCTCGTGGTAGGCGATGACCTCCTTCTCCTCGTCGGAGAGGGCCATCGACTCGCGACGCTGGCCCATGAGGACGCGGTCGCGGGCCATCTCGAAGTGGCTCATGTGGATGCGGTCGTCGCCGGCCCGCACCGCGTAGAGGGCCGCCTCGTTCACCAGGTTGGCGAGGTCGGCACCGCTCATACCGGGGGTGCCCCGGGCCACGGTGAGCAGGTCGACATCGGTGGCGAGCTGCTTGTTCTTGCCGTGGACCTTCAAGATGGCGAAGCGCTCGTCGAGCTCGGGCAGGGGGACCACGACCTGGCGGTCGAAGCGACCCGGGCGGAGGAGCGCGGGGTCGAGGATGTCGGGGCGGTTGGTGGCCGCCAGCATCACGATGCCCTCGGTGGCCTCGAAGCCGTCCATCTCGGACAGCATCTGGTTGAGGGTCTGCTCGCGCTCGTCGTGACCACCGCCGAGGCCGGCGCCTCGCTTGCGGCCGATCGAGTCGATCTCGTCCACGAAGATGATGGCCTTGCCGAGCTTCTTGGCCGTCTGGAACAGGTCGCGTACCCGGCTGGCGCCGACGCCCACGAACATCTCCATGAAGTCGGAGCCGGTGACCGACAGGAACGGCACCCCGGCCTCGCCGGCGACGGCGCGGGCGATGAGCGTCTTGCCGGTGCCGGGCGGACCGACGAGCAGGACGCCCTTGGGGATGCGGGCGCCGATCTCGGCGAACTTCTCGGGGTGACGGAGGAAGTCGACCACCTCGGTGATCTCCTGCTTCACGCCCTCGTAGCCCGCCACGTCGTCGAACGTGGTGCCCGGTCGCTCCGTGTCGTAGGTCTTGGCCTTCGAGCGGCCGATGTTCATCACGCCGCTCATCTGCCCCTGGGCCCGGCGCTGCATGAACACGAAGAACCCGATGAACAGTCCGATCATGATCACGTACGGCAGGATCGCGACGAGGAAGTTGGGTTCAGGCGTGGAGTACGAGATCTCGACGTCGGCCTCGGTGAGGAGGCGGACGTCGTCGTCGGTGAGGCCGCCGTCGAGCTTGCCGGTGGTGGTGAACTGCGTGCCGTCGTCGAGCTCGCCGCTGATGTCGCCGTTGTTGTTGTTGATCTTGATGTTGGCGACGTCGCCGGCGACGACGCGCTGGCGGAACTCGGTGTAGGTGAGATCGCTGCTGGACTCGCCGGTGAAGACGCCGCCGGCCGCGATGCCGGCGATGAGCACGCCCACGAGCACCCAGATCGACCAGCGGGGCAGGCCACCGAAGGGACCCGGGCGCGACTGCGCACCGCGACTCGGTTCCCGGCCGGGCGGAGGCGGCGGCGGCGGAGGCGACTGCGGTTGCATGCCCGACAGGATACGGCCGACATCGGTCGATCGGGCAGGCACCCGCGTCCCGAGGGGTCGGCGTGATGGTCCACCTGCAGTCCGGATCGTGGCGATATCGTCGGCGCCGTGAGTGCCAGCTGCAGCCGACCGGGGTGCCAGCGGTCACCGACCGCCACCCTCACCTACGACTACGCCGCCCAGACTGCGAGCCTCGATCGCCTGGCGGCTCCGCACCCGATGCAGTACGACCTGTGCGATCAGCACGCCGAGCGCCTGTCGGTGCCGGTCGGCTGGTCCCTCGTCGACAACCGCATCCTCGCCCCGGTGCTCGACATCGCCGGCCGCATCGCCTCCTGAGGCGCCTGGGTCCGAAACCGACCTCGTCGGTAGCCTCCGACAGGTGACCGCCACCGACGCCGACGCCGTGGACGCGCCCGCGGTGGAGCCGCGCTGGGGTCTCGCCGACGCGTTCGGCGCCTTCCTCTTCGCCCAGATCGCCTCGGTGATCGGCTTCACGGTCTTCGCCGCCGTGAAGGACGTCCCCGCGGCCGACCTCACCACCGACACGCTGAGCCTGGCCGAGGTCGCGCTGCTGCAGATCCCGCTCTGGCTCGGTCTGATGGGCGGGCCATTGGTCAGCTCGTGGTTCCGTGGCAACGGCCCCGTGAGCGACTTCGGGTGGTCGATGCGCTGGCGCGACGTCCCCTCGGGGCTGGCCATCGGCGTCGCGTGCCAGTTCCTGCTGGTCCCCATCGTGACGCTTCCCGTGATCTGGCTGTCGGGCGCGGACGCCGACGAGCTCGAGAAGCCCGCTCGTGAGCTCACCGACAAGGTCACGTCGGGCGCCGGCGGCGTCATCGTCCTGGTGCTCGTCGTGGTGGTCATGGCACCCCTGGCCGAGGAGCTCTTCTACCGCGGGCTGCTCCAACGCACGCTGCTGCGGTCGACGGCGCCGTGGATCTCGATCGTGGTCACCGCCGTCGTGTTCGGCGCCAGCCACTTCCAGGCGCTGCAGTTCCCGGCGCTGGCGGCCTTCGGGGTGGTGCTCTCCGTGATCGCCCACCGCACGGGCCGGCTCGGCATGAACACCTGGGCCCACGTGGGTTTCAACGCGACCACCGTCATCGTCCTGCTGAGTCGATGACGACCACTGGGGTGACCCCGACGGTGCCCCGTCGGGATGCGAGGATGGGCCGGACATGAGCACGCTCGAGGCACCCGGTGGGGTGGACGCGCCCGAGGACGACGTCGAAGGATCCGTCGACGACGACGCCATCGGCGCGCCCATCGACCTCGACGTCGACCCCGATGGTCCCGACGACGTCGTCGACGAACCGCCGGTCGACGACGGGGCCCTGCGCCGAGGCATCGACATCGTCGTGGTCGCCGCCTGCGCGCTCTTCGTCTTCTGGCAGCTGCACCCGAGCCTGATCCTCGACGACTCGACGCCGGCCGGCGGCGACATGGGCGCCCACGTCTGGGCGTTCGCCTACCTGCGCGACGTCCTGCTGCCGTCGTTCCGCCTCTCGGGTTGGACCCCCGACTGGTACGCCGGCTTCCCCGTCTTCCAGTTCTACATGGTGGTCCCGTTCCTCGGGATGGTGGCGCTCAACGCCGGTCTCTCGGGCGTCGCGTCGGTCGTGCCCGCCGGCCTGTCCCTCGCCGTGAGCGCCCGCCTCGCCGGCCTGCGCGATGTCCGCAGGGTGGCGATGGTCCTGGTCGCGGCGGGCGTGGTCACCGCCGGCATCGGCGCCCTCTCTGGGTTCGGCGAGGCATTCCGCTTCACGATCCTGGTGGCCGCGGTCGCGGCAGCGGTCGTCGCGTATCAGCGGTCGTCCGAGTCGTACCGCCGTCTGCTCCTCCTCGCAGCGATCGGCATCGCGCTCCTGGGCATCGCCCTGCCGTACGGCACGTCCTTCAAGCTGGTCACCGTCGCCGGCGTGGTGGCCATGCCGGTGTCGGCCTACCTGTTCGGGCGCCTGTCGCGGCTGCCGTACCCGACGCCGGCGCTGCTGTCGGTCGCCACGCTCGGCTTCCTCTTCGACAAGAACTTCACCATCTACGGCGGCAACGCCGCGTCGACGATGGCGGGGGAGTTCGCCTTCTCCATCAGCCTCGCCCTGGCCATCGCCTACCTGGGCGTCCTCGTCCACGGCCTGCGCACCGGCACGCACCGCGCCACGGCCGCCGTCTTGCTGGCCCTGGTCGGGCTCTGCCACCTCATCCCGGCCTTCTTCGCCCTGGGCGCCACCGCCGTGCTCCTCTTGGTGCACGTCGTCGACGAGCACCCCGTGCGCGGGACGCGGGCCTGGCGTGCCGATGTCGCGGCGTTCGTCGCACTGCTCGCCGTCGTCCTCGTGGCGGCCGGCGTCCTCCTCACCGACACCGCGACCCTGCCGCCCACGGTCGCGGTCGCGGCGGTCGCGAGCACGATGGTGGTCATCCTGTGGTGGAGCCGCACCGGCCCGGCCGACCCCGAGGGCGCAGACGGCTGGTTCGGGGCGGCCCGCTCGTGGTGGCTGATGTCCACGGGGGCCGTCTCGGCGCTGCTCGCCGCGTGGTGGGTACTGCCGTTCTTCTGGCAGCGCACGTACCTCAACGACATGGGCTGGGAGAAGATCGCCGTCCACCGACAGGGCACGGCGATCTGGACGTGGTTCACCGATTCGGTCTGGCCGGAGCTGGTGCCGGGCGATCTCCGCCTGGTCGCCGCGCTGGCGTTGGTCGGGGCCGTCCTGTCCCTGGTGTTCCGCAATCGCATCGGCACAGCACTGGTTGTCCTCGGGCTCGGCCTCGCCACCGCGTTCGTCTTCGCGCCACAGGGCCGATTGTGGAATGCCCGCCTCCTCCCGTTCTGGTACCTGGTGCTCTACTTCCTCGCCGCGCTCGGCGTGGGCGAGGTGGTCCGGGCGGTGGCCCAGCTCGCGTCGGGACGTCCCGACCGTCCCGAGCGGCGCATCCAGTGGGTCGCGGCACCGCTCCTCCTCCTGCTCGTCTCCGGCTTCCTCGGCGGACAGCTCCGCAACGTCCCCGGGGGCCGCACGGTCCCGGGCGACGGCGTGAATCCCGAGCGGTACGAGATCCTCGGCTTCCTGCCCGACGTCCTCAGCCCCGACGTCGAAGGCCGCAACTTCGTCACCGACTGGTCGCGCTGGAACTACAGCGGGTACGAGGGCAAGGCCGCGTATCCCGAATACCGCGACATCGTCGCCACCATGGCCGACGTCGGCCGCACCAACGGCTGCGGCATGTCGCTCTGGGAGTACAGCTCCGACCTGAACGACTACGGCACACCCATGGCACTGATGCTGCTGCCGCACTGGACCGACGGATGCATCGGGTCGATGGAAGGCCTCTACTTCGAGGCGTCGTCGACCACGCCGTTCCACTTCCTCATGCAGTCCGAGCTGTCGGCCGGCCCGTCACGCGCCCAGCGCGATCTGCCGTACCGAGACCTCGACATGAACGCCGGCGTCGACCACCTCCAGCTCATGGGCGTGCGCTACTACATGGGCCGCAGCGCCCAGGCCAACGCGGCGGCCTCCGTGCACCCCGATCTCACCGAGATCGCGTCGTCCGGACCGTGGGTGGTCTACGAGGTCGCCGACGCACCGATGGTCGAGCCGCTCGCGTTCGAGCCGGCGGTCACCACCGCCAGCGGCCATCAGGACGAGTGGCTCTGCGGCGGCGAGGACGAGTTCGGCCGCTGCACCGGCGCCGCACTCGACTGGTTCCAGGACACCAGCGCCCAGGACGTCGCCCTCGCGGCCTCCGGTCCGTCCGCGTGGCAGCGCGTCGATCCCGGCCAGGAGTCGAGCCGCCGCCCGGTCGAGCCTGCGGTCGTCTCCGAGGTCGAGACGGGCCGCGACGGGATCTCGTTCACGGTCGATCGGGTCGGCTCGCCCGTGCTGGTGAAGCAGTCGTACTTCCCGAACTGGCGGGTCGAGGGCGCCGACGGCCCCTATCGCGTGGCCCCCAACCTGATGGTCGTGGTCCCCACGTCGAACGAGGTACGCATGACCTACGGGCGAGAGCCGGTCGACTACGCCGCCATCGCGCTCACCGTCGTGGGCATCGCGCTGGCATTCGGCCTGGCTCGCTCGCGACGGGTCGCGGTCCCCGAGCTGCGGGACGTCGCCGAGACCTGAGCGACCCCACGCTGATCAGCGGTCAGCGCTCGTGGGGCCGGACCGCCTCACCGGTCTGCACCGCCCACAGCGCGGCGTACGGCCCCTCCCGCCGCACGAGCTCGTCGTGGGTGCCGCGCTCGATGACCCGCCCGGCATCGAGGACGTTGATCACGTCGGCGTGGCGGACCGTGGACAAGCGGTGGGCGATGACCAGCGTGGTGCGGTCGGCGGAGATGCGGTCGAGCGAGCGTTGGATGGCCGCTTCGGTCTCGTTGTCGACCGCGGACGTCGCCTCGTCGAGCAGCAGGATGGGCGCGTCCTTCAGGACGGCTCGGGCGATCGAGACGCGTTGGCGCTGACCGCCCGAGAGCGTCTGGCCGCGTTCGCCGATGATGGTGTCGTAGCCACGGGGGAGACCCATCACGAAGTCGTGCACCTCGGCGACGGTGGCGGCGGCGATCACGTCGTCGAGGGGTGCGTCCGGGACGCCGTAGGCGATGTTCTCGCGCACCGTGCCGTGGAACAGGTAGACGTCCTGGCTCACCAGGCCGGTCATGCGCCGGAGGTCGCCGAGGTCGAGGTCGCGTACGTCGTGCCCGTCGATGGTGACCCGGCCGGCGTCGGGGTCGTAGAAGCGCAGCAGGAGGCGGACCAGCGTGCTCTTGCCCGAGCCCGTCGGACCGACGACCGCGGTGGTCTTGCCCGCCTCGAGCTCGATGGTGACGCCCGCGAGCGCGTCACCGGCGTCGTCGTAGGCGAAACACACGTCCTCGAACACGACCCGCCCCTCGCCACGGGTCAGTGAGAGGTGCTCGGTGCCGCTGACGATGCTGGGCGAGGTGTCGACGACGTCGAGGATGCGGTTCGTCGACGCCATGGCCCGCTGGTACTGGTCGAACGTCTCGCCCAGCCGGGTCAGTGGCCACAGCAGGCGCTGGCTGAGGAACAGCAGCACGCTGTACTGGCCGACGCTGAGGCTGCCGTTGCCGCCGGTGGCGTCGCGGATGGCTTCGAACCCGCCCCACACCATCGTGCCGGTGAAGCCCACGAGGATGGCCATGCGGATCAGGGGCGTGAACGCCGAGCTCAGCGTGATGGCCTTGCGGTTGGTGTCGCGGTAGTTGTCCGACTCGCGGGCGATGCGATCGGTCTCCCGGTCCTCGGCGGTGAAGCTCTTCACCGTCGAGATGCCGAGCAGGTTGTTGGCCAGCTGCCCGTTCAGGAACCCCGCCTGGTTGCGGACCGCCTCGTAACGGGGCTCGAGCCGGCGCTGGAACCAGAACGAGAAGTAGAGGATGACCGGCATCGGGGCGATGGCGAGCAGCCCGATGGTGGGGTCGAGCGCGAAGAACACGCCGCCGACGACGATCACGGTGGTGAGCACCTGGATGATCTCGTTCGCACCGATGTCGAGGAACCGCTCGAGCTGGTTGACGTCGTCGTTGAGCACCGCCATCAGGTCGCCCGTGGAGCGTCCCTGCAGCCACTCGTGCTCGAGCTCCTGGACGTTGCGGTACGCGTCGAGGCGGAGGTCGTGCTGGACGTCCTGGGCCAGGTTCCGCCAGGCGACCCGGAACAGGAACTCGAAGAGCGACTCGAGTGCCCACACCACGAAGGTGAGGAGCGCGATGCCGACGATCTGCGATCGAGGTGTCGTGAACCCGAGCCGATCCATGAACGCGCCACCATCGCCACCATCCAGCGACCCGGCGACGACGTCGACGGCGAGACCGATGAGCAGTGGCGGCGCCAGATCGAAGATCTTGTTGAGGACCGAGTGCAGGGTCGCCCACCACACGCGCCGGCGATAGGGGGTGCCGTAGCGCCACAGCCGGCGCAGAGGGCTGGTGCGACTGGTCGACGCGGCGTCGGACTCGATCTCGGGCGGGGTGTCGTCTGTTCGTGCGATGGCCATGCGGTGTGCAGTCTCGCGTCCGGCCTCCGCCGGAGGCGTCACGGTTGTTCGCTTGCGGAGGAGGGTGTCCGGCGGCCAGCCTTCCGACGTGGCCGACATCGATGCTGTCTTCAAGGCGTACGACATACGAGGCACGACCCCCGATCAGCTCGACGCCGACCTGGTCCGCAAGATCGGCGTGGCCTTCGCCCGCTTCGTCCGATCACAGCCCTACCCGCACGACCGCGTCCTCGTGGCACGAGACATGCGTCCCAGCGGCGTCGAGCTGGTCGAGGCGTTCTGCGACGGTGTCACCAGCCAGGGTCTCGACGTGCTGCGCCTCGGCCTGGCGTCCACCGACCTCCTCTACTTCGCCTCCGGCACCCTCGACGCCCCCGGAGCGATGTTCACGGCCAGCCACAACCCGGCGCAGTACAACGGCATCAAGATGACACTGGCCGGCGCTCGCCCCATCGGCGAGGACACCGGGCTCGGCGAGATGAAGCGCACGGTGCTCGAGGACGACCTCTCGCCGCAGGGCACGGCCGGCTCGATCAGCGACGACGACATGCTCGCGGCCTTCGGTGACCACGTCCGGTCCTTCATCGACACCCGCGTCCTGAAGTCGCTGAAGGTCGTCGCCGACACCGCCAACGGCATGGGCGGTCTCGTGGTCCCCGAGGTGTTCGCGCCGCTGCCCATCGACCTCGAGATCATGTACGGCGAGCTCGACGGCAGCTTCCCCAACCATCCGGCCGATCCGCTCAACACCGACAACCTCGTCGACCTCCAGGCTCGTGTGCTCGAGACGGGTGCCGACGTCGGCCTTGCCTTCGACGGCGACGCCGACCGCGTCTTCCTCGTCGACGACCTGGGCCAGCCCGTGTCAGGTTCGATCACCACGGCCATCGTCGCCAAGGGCGTGCTGGCCAAGGAACCGGGCGCCACGATCCTGCACAACCTCATCTGCTCGAAGACCGTGCCCGAGGTCGTGCGCGAGAACGGTGGTACACCGGTGCGCACCCGGGTCGGGCACAGCTACATCAAGGCCGTCATGGCCGAGACCGGTGCGGCCTTCGGCGGCGAGCACTCGGCGCACTACTACTTCCGCGAGAACTGGCGGGCCGACTCCGGCGCCATCGCCGCGCTGGTGGTCCTCGAACAGCTCAGTGCCACCGGCCAGAAGCTGTCGGAGCTGCGCAAGCCGTTCGAGCGCTATGTCGCCTCCGGCGAGATCAACACCGAGGTCGCCGACCCGCACGCGGTCATCGACCGCGTCTCCGAGGCGTACGCCGACTTCGACCAGGACCGAATCGACGGGCTCACCGTCGACGCCGGCGACTGGTGGTTCAACCTGCGTCCGTCCAACACCGAACCGCTGCTGCGCCTCAACCTCGAGGCCGCCAGCCGCGAAGATTGCGACGCCAAGGTCGCCGACGTCCGATCCCACTTCAGCTGAACAAGAACGAAGGAAGCACCCCGATGGCACTCGACCAACTGCTGCTCGACATCCTCGCCTGCCCCGAGGACAAGGGCCCGCTGTACTACTTCGAGGACGAGCAGATCCTGCTCAACCCACGTCTGAAGCGGACATACGCGATTCGCGACGACATCCCGATCATGCTGATCGACGAGGCGACGTCCATCGACGACGCCGAGGTCGACCGTCTCCTCGCGAAGGCCGAGAGCGACGGCATCACGCCGACGTTCGAGGTCGACTGAGACGACTCCGGTGGCGAAGCTCCTGCCCGACGGCCCCATCGACACGATGGGCCTGCGCGAGGCGATCCTCGGGTTGCCGGAGCAGATCGACGATGCCATCGACCTCGGCCCCGTCGCCGGTCTCCCACCCGCCACCGCGCTCGACCACATCCTCGTGGTCGACGGCGGATCGTTGACCACCGCGGCCGAGATCGCCGCGGCCGTTGCCGCGCCCACGGCCAGCCTGCCGATCATCGTGCACGAGGCCAGCGCGCTCCCGCGTCACGTGGGCGGTCGGTCGGCCGTGATCGTGGTCGATCTCGACGACGACCCCGAGCCGCTCGCGCTGGCGGCGGCGGCGCACGATGCCGGGGCGACCGTCATCGCCATCGGGGCCGCCGGTGGTTCGCTGCTGGCCCAGGCGCGCGAGTGGGGGGCCGCCGTCATCGAGGTCGCCGCCCAGGCCCCCGTCACCCGGGCGTCGTTCGGCGCCGTGGCCGTCCACATCCTGCGCGTGCTCGAGCAGCTGGGCCTGTACGCCGAGCTCGACGAATCGATCGAGGCGGCCATCGTCCAGCTCCGGCGCCGGCGCGACGAACTCGTCGCCGACGGATCTCCCGCCGCCCGGCTCGCGCGCCGCATCGGCCGCACCCTGCCGGTCGTGTACGGCGCCGACGCCATCGGCGGAGTCGCCGCCCGGCGGTGGAAGCACCAGGTGAACCGCAACGCGAAGGCGGCGTCGTTCGCCTCGTCGCTGCCGACGCTCGGCCACGACGAGATCGCCGGCTGGGGCCAACACGGCGACATGACCCGCCAGGTCTTCACGCTCGTCACGCTCCGCCACGACCACGAGTCGGCGGCGCTCTGCGACCAGTTCGCCCTGGTCGAGGAGATGGTCGACGAGGTGGTCCACGAGCGCCACGAGGTCCGAGCCGAGGGAGCCGGCACCCTCACCCAGCTGCTCGATCTCTGCTTCTACGGCGACGTCGTCAGCTGGCACCTGGCCCAAGAGCTCGAGATCGACCCGGGCCCCGACGCCGCCGTCGAAGCGCTGCGCGCAGCGGTATCGTCGGATCCATGAGCCTCCTCGACCCGAGACACGTCATCTCCATCGAGTTCTGCGTCCCCTGAAACTATGTTCCCAGGGCCGTCGGTCTGACGGACGAACTGTTGACAGGATGGGCGCCGATCATCGAGCGCATCGACCTGATCCCGGCCGACAAGGGCCGCTTCGAGGTCACCCTCGACGATGAGCTGATCTTCTCGAAGGTGACGCTGGGCCGCCACGCCGAGCCCGGTGAGGTCGTCGCCAAGGCCCGCGAACTCATGGGTCCCGAGATCCCCCGCGAATGAAGCAGCTTCCCAGCGGCGCGATCGGGCGCAATCGCGCGCAGATTGCCGCTCAGAGCACGAGGTCGATCGGCTCCTCTTCCACGAAGTCGTCGAGCAACGAGTCGAGCAGCTCACCGGATGTCGTGGTCGGGATGATCGTGGGCTCGACCTCTTCGAGGAGGTCAACGACGGCCGGTCCCACCTCGGGCTCGGGGGCGTCCGGCGGGAGCGCGGCCTCGTAGGCGGCCAGCGCCTTCGCGAAGCCCTGTCCTCGGTGCGTGCTCTCGGTCGAGACCTCGGGGAGCTCGACGCCGGCGGCCGCGATCGCCTCGGCATGGTTGGTGCGCAGTCGCAGCGCGGCCACGTCGTTGAAGTGCCCGGACGCGAGCTTGTCGATCACGCCGGAGGCCTTGCCGGGTCCATCGCTCCGGGGAGTGGGCGGCGGCGGTGCCACCGGCACGCTCGACACCGCATCGGCCGCCGGCCGCGGAGCGGGCGATGGTGGGGGCGGCGGAACTCGATTGGCCGCTCGGCTGTGGTTCGGGCTGTCGACTCGCATGATTGCGCTCCTGGGTTGGTCCGCTCTCACCGATCGGTCGGGATCGGCCCGGGTTGAGGCCAGCCGAGAGAGGTCTGTGGCCCCAGCGAGGTGGCGCCCTAGGGTGGTGGCCCGGTCGGCTGTGATGATCGGCGCCGGTTGCGCCCAGCCACCTTCCCCGTACGGTCGAACTTCGACGCGCACACGAAAGGTGCAACCAATGCCGTTCACAGACTTCAAGGTCGCCGACCTCTCCCTCGCCCCCTGGGGTCGCAAGGAGATCGAGCTCGCCGAGGTGGAGATGCCCGGCCTCATGGCGCTCCGCGCCGAGTACGCCGACGAGCAGCCCCTCGCCGGCGCCCGCATCATGGGCAGCCTCCACATGACCATCCAGACCGCCGTCCTCATCGAGACGCTCACCGCGCTCGGTGCCGACGTCCGCTGGGTCAGCTGCAACATCTTCTCCACCCAGGACCACGCCGCCGCCGCCATCGCCGTCGGCCCCGAGGGCACCGTCGAGCAGCCCAAGGGCGTGCCCGTCTTCGCCTGGAAGGGCGAGACGCTCGAGGAGTACTGGTGGTGCACCGAGCAGGCGCTGCAGTGGCCCGACCCGCAGGGCTCCGGCTTCCACGGCCCCAACATGATCCTCGACGACGGCGGCGACGCCACGCTGCTGGTCCACAAGGGCCTGCAGTTCGAGAAGGACGGCGTCGTCCCCGAGGCCACCGACGACGACCCCGAGGAGTACGGCGTCATCCTGCAGCTGCTCCGCAAGCTCCAAGCTCAGGACAACCAGCTCTGGCACAAGATCGCGCCGGACATCAAGGGTGTCACCGAGGAGACCACCACCGGTGTCCACCGCCTGTACCAGATGTTCGAGGCGAACCAGTTGCTGTTCCCGGCCATCAACGTCAACGACAGCGTGACCAAGTCGAAGTTCGACAACCTCTACGGCTGCCGCCACAGCCTCATCGACGGCATCAACCGCGCCACCGACGTGATGATGGGCGGCAAGGTCGCGGTCGTGCTCGGCTATGGCGACGTCGGCAAGGGTTGCGCCGAGTCACTCCGTGGCCAGGGCGCCCGCGTCATCGTCACCGAGGCCGACCCGATCTGCGCACTGCAGGCCGCCATGGACGGCTACGAGGTCACCACGCTCGAGGATGTCGTCGAGCGCGCCGACATCTTCATCACCGCCACCGGCAACAAGGACATCATCCTCGCCGGCCACATGGCCAAGATGAAGCACAACGCGATCGTCGGCAACATCGGTCACTTCGACAACGAGATCGACATCGCCGGCCTCAACCGCATGAGCGACGTGCAGAAGACCGAGATCAAGCCGCAGGTCCACGAGTACACGTTCCCCGACGGCCACAGCATCATCATGCTGGCGGAGGGCCGCCTCCTGAACCTCGGCTGCGCCACCGGCCACCCGAGCTTCGTGATGAGCTGCTCGTTCTCGAACCAGGTCGTGGCCCAGATCGAGCTGTTCAACAAGACGGCGAACTACCCGCTCGGCGTCCACGTCCTGCCCAAGGTGCTCGACGAGAAGGTCGCCCGAGCCCACCTCGACGCCCTCGGCGTGAAGCTCACCACGCTGACCGCCGAGCAGGCCGACTACCTCGGCGTGCCCCAGCAGGGCCCGTACAAGCCGGACCACTACCGGTACTGATCCGTCAGGGAGCGAGGGGCGTCTCGGCCACCGGTTCGCCGGCACCTCCGGCCGAGACCTCCTCGAACTCCTCGTCCAGATCGTCCTCGGGGATGTCGCCGTCGAGGTCGAACGTCTCGTCGACGATGACCACCCGGTCGCGCCCCGACTTCTTGGCCTCGAACATCGCCTGGTCGGCGAGGGCGAGCAGGCGGTCGATGGTGCGGGCCTGGGTGTGGTCGGCGACACCGAAGCTGGCGGTGAAGGGCGGCGTCGATGCGGCCTGGAGCTCGTCGCGGAGGTTGGTCCGGATGCGTTCGCACACGATCGACGCGATGGCGCGGTCGGCACCGGCGAAGAGGAGCACGAACTCCTCCCCACCCCAGCGACCGATGGCGTCGTGGTCGCGGATCGTGTCGGTGACCACGCGGGAGAAGAGGCGGAGTGCCTGGTCGCCGGCATCGTGACCGAACGTGTCGTTGAGGTCCTTGAAGTGGTCGAGATCGCAGAACGCCAGTGCGAACGCTTGGTCCTCGCGGTGAAACGCGCGGATCTTGTCTCCCAGGCTCCGACGGTTGAGCACGCCGGTGAGCACGTCCGTGCTCGCCTGGCGCTCCGTGGTGGCGATCGCCCGGATGACCGACAGGCGTGAGCCGACGAGATCAGCGACGGTCTCGAGCTCGTCGACGACGATGTCCGGTGCGAGCGTCCGGTCGGGGTCGATCCGGTGGACGACGCCGACCGGGGAACCGAGCACGGTGACGGGGACGCACGTGGCGGCCGTGTCGCCGCCGAGGCGCCCACGCAGCTCGGGGCAGGCGTCGAGCGCCGTCGAGGTCTCGAAGCGGCGGGTGTGACCGCGCCGGACCGCGGGGCAGTCCTGGGGCGTGGTGACCCGGCAGCCGGGGCCACCGGAGGAGGACTCGGTGGCGACGCGCAGGTGGGCGTTGGAAGCATCGGCCAGGAGCACCTCCATCGATCCGTCGGGGTCGACGCGGTCCAGTGCCCGGCCCACGAGTTCGATGACGTCGTTCTCGTCCTCGGTCATCCGGAGCCCTTCGTCGAGCTCGGCTCGAAATCGATGGCGCGACGCCTCGAGCTGGAGCTCGGTGGTCGCCGAGCGCACGAGCGCGCGCTGATCGATGAGCGCCTTGCGGATCGGCCGTCCCGACGTCAGGTACAGCGCGACGCCGGCCAGCGACGACACCAGGAGCGCTCGGGTGACGATGCCTCGGCCGTCGCCGGCGAGGCCCAGCCATTCGTCGGCCACCTTCCAGGCGACGATGGTCGCCACGAGGAAGCCCGTGCCCGCCTGCACCAGCTGGAAGACCAGCGAGCGGAGGCTGCCGTCGATGCGGCGGAAGCGCGCGTCGTCGAAGCCTGCGATGAGTTCTTCTGATCGGCTCGATGCCGTCATGGTCCCGTCCCCCCTGAGCTCACCCCTGAGCACAGTTGCGTTCGGGTTCCCCCATCGGCGGGCGCGCTTCCGAGTTGAACCCGGACGCGGCGAACGTGCCCTCCCGGTACGGTCCGGCCGATGACCGACCGCACGCGCCCCTCGCAGCCCCGCATCGAGCCCCTCGACCCCGAGACGCTCGACGAGGAGACCCAGAAGTACGTTCCGCCGGGAGCATTGAACATCTTCCGCACGTTGGCCCACCACCCGAAGCTGATGAAGCGGTGGCTGGTGTTCGGCTCGCACGTGCTGGCCAAGAGCACCCTGCCGCCACGTGAACGGGAGCTGGCCATCCTTCGGGTCGGCTGGCGCTGTCGGGCCGAGTACGAGTTCGGTCAGCACACGGTGATCGGCCGCAACGAGGGTGTCACCGATGCCGAGATCATCGCCCTAACCAAGACCCTGGCGGACCACGACTGGAGTCCCGCCGATCGGACGTTGCTCCAGGCGGTCGACGAGCTCCACGACGACCAGTGCGTCACCGATGCCACCTGGGCGGCACTGACCGAGCGCTGGTCCGACGAGCAGCTCATCGACCTCGTGTTCGCCGTGGGTCAGTACACGCTGGTGTCGATGGCGCTGAACACGCTGGGCGTGCAGCTCGACGACGGCATCCCCGGGTTCCCGGCGTCGTGACCGAGAACGCGACCGAGCCGAGTGGGCCGCGGATCGCCGGTCGGGTGGCGCTGGTGGTCGGCGGTGGTCAGACGCCTGGCGAGACCATCGGCAACGGCCGGGCCATCAGCGTCCGCTTCGCGGCGGAGGGTGCCTCGGTGGTCGTCGCCGACCGCGTCCTCGCCCGGGCCGAGGACACCGTGGCGCAGATCACCGGTTCCGGTGGCACCGCCATCGCGGTGGAGGGCGACGTCACGTCCAGCCCCGACTGCGCCGCCATGGTCGCCGCCGCCACCGACGCCTTCGGGCGGCTCGACATCCTGGTCAACAACGTCGGCATCGGCGCCGGCGACGGTGGCCCGGTGAGCCTGGAGGAAGACGTCTGGGACCGCATCCAGGAGGTCAACCTGAAGGGCATGTACCTGACGTGCAAGCACGCACTCCCGGTGATGCGCCAGCAGGGGAGCGGCGTCATCGTCAACATCTCGTCGGTGGCCGCCACCTGCTCGATGGGCCTGCTCGCCTACAAGACGTCGAAGGCCGGTGTGAACGCGCTGACCCACGCGGTGGCGATGGGCAACGCGGCGCACGGCATCCGGGCCAACGCGATCATGCCCGGCCTGATGGACACGCCGATGGCCGTCGACGCACTGGCGGGCGCGCTCGGCGTCGATCGGGCCGAGGTCGCCAGCCGGCGGGATCAGCAGGTGCCGCTCGGCAAGCGGCAGGGAACGGCATGGGACGTCGCCAACGCCGCACTGTTCCTCGCCAGCGACGAGGCACAGTTCATCACCGGCGTGATCCTGCCCGTCGACGGCGGGCAGTCGGCGCGCATCGGATGAGTACGGCCTTCGTCGACGACCTCGACGGCTATCTGGCCGCGCTGGTCGAGCGCGGCTCGCCGATCGACGCCCATCTGCAGCCGGGCCTCGACCCGGCGGAGGTCCGACGGGCGTTGGGCGACGTCGGACTCGACGCTCCGGACGAGGCGATCGAGCTGTGGAGCTGGCGCAACGGCACGCCCGGCGGCGCCTGGGGTGGGCCCGATCTGTTCTGGGAGACGACCGACCTGCTCCCGGTCCAGGAGTGCGTCCAGCTCTGGCAGGAGCTCCAGGCAGTCGCAGATGCGGATCAGCCCGGCGTCGGATGGCGCGAGTTCGCCGACGCGGGCGAGCTGTTCCCCGGGCCGCGACACTTCCTTCCCTTCCTCGTCCTCGACGTACGGGAGGTCATGTTCCTCGACTGCGGGCCGGGCGAGCATCGCGGCGCCCTCTGGTTCGGCACCAGCTCCGAGGCTCCCTGTTTGGTCTTCGACGATCTCGTCGAGGCCGTGCACGCAGCTCGTTGGTGCGTCGACACCGGGCTCTGGAGGATCGACGCCGCCGGGCGCCTCGAGTGCGACCGTGATGTCGTGCCCGGGCCGGGCGATCGCGATCATCCCCCGTGGCGCACCATCTGACGCAGGTCAGCCGCCGACGACGTCGGCGACGATCTCGAGCGCCTCGTCGACCTGCGCGGTCGTGACGTCGAGATGGGTGCAGAAGCGGTTGCGGGCGCCGATGGAGGAGATCTCGACGCCACGCTCGGCGAGCACGGCCGCCAGCTTGGCGGCCTCCCAGCCGATGTCCGTGGGGTCGACGAAGACCAGGTTGGTGTCGGGCGCCTCGACGCCGAGGCCGAGGGCGGACAGCCCGTCGGCGATGCGCCGCGCGTTGGCATGGTCGTCGGCGAGCCGGTCGACGTGGTGGTCGAGGGCGTGGAGGCAGCCGGCAGCGACGATGCCGGCCTGGCGCATCGCACCGCCGAAGCGGTGTTTGAGCAGCCACGCTTGCTCCATGACGTCGGCCGGTCCCGCCAGCACGGCGCCCGTCGGGGCGCCGAGGCCCTTGGTGAAGTCGACCCAGATCGTGTCGACCGGGGCGGCCCACTCGGCCGCGGAGATGCCCGACGCGACGACGGCGTTCATCAGCCGGGCTCCGTCGGTGTGCACCGCGATGCCGGCGTCGTGCGCGGTGTCGGCGACGGCGGTGTAGCGGTCGAGGGGCCACACGGTGCCACCGGCGAAGTTGTGGGTCTGCTCGAGGCACACCAGGCGGGTGGGCGGCACGTACTGGTTTCCCGGCGTCAGGACCTCGCGGAGCTGTTCGGGGGTGAACGTGCCGCGGTCGCCCCGGATGGTCTCGATGACGCAGCCACTGACCGCCGCGGCGCCCGAGGTCTCGGAGCGCAGGACATGGCCCGAGTGCTCGAGCACGATGGCGTCGCCGTGTCGGGTGTGGGCGGCGATCGCCACGAGGTTGCACATCGTGCCGGTGGGGAAGAAGATCGCCCGCTCCTTGCCCAGCAGCTCGGCCATGCGCTCCTGGAGCTCGTTGACGGTGGGGTCGGCCTTGCGCTGCTCGTCGCCGACCTCGGCGGCGGCCATGGCGGCCCGCATCGCGTCGGTGGGACGGGTCTGCGTGTCGGAGAAGAGGTTGATCGTCACGTCTGCAGGTTGGCACGAGCCGGCGGGGTCGGCGGCGGCGCCGGCAACGGGACGGTGAGTCGGGGGAGCCACCAGCCGACTTCGGGGCCGACGACGAGGGCGAAGAACACCGTGCCGATGCCGACGGATCCGCCCAACAGCCAGCCGATGACCAGCGCACTGACCTCGATGCCCGCCCGCACCCAGCCCACCCGCAGCCCCCGGCGGGCGAGCCCGGTCATGAGGCCGTCGCGGGGCCCGGGGCCGAGACCCACGCCGATGTAGAGCCCGGATCCGGGTCCCCACGCCGCAGCGCCGAGGACCATGTAGGTGATCCGCAGCCACATCGCGTCGGGCGTGTCGACGAAGACCAGCGTCAGGTCGGTGACCAGGCCGATCACGAAGACGTTGAGCACCGTGCCGATGCCGGGCCGTTCGTGGAGTGGGATCCAGCCGAGCAGCACGATGACGCCGACGCCGATGCTGGCCTGGCCGATGGTGATGTCGAGCCGCTTCGACAGGCCTTGGTGCAGCACGTCCCAGGGCGACAGGCCGAGGTCGGCCGCGACGGTGAGCCCGAGGCCGAAGCCCAGCAGGACCAGCCCGAGCAGACAGCGGATCAGCCGGGTGGCCCGGGGGGTCGGGAGCATCGACCTGACGCTAACCCGTCGCCCGAGGGCGATCGATCCCGGATTCAGCCGCTCAGCCGGCAGGAATCCGACTGCGCCCAGGCGGCGAAGTCGTCGCAGGAGCCGTCGAACAGCACGTCGACGACGACGACCTCCGGGAACTGGGCCAGCGTGTAGAAGATCTGGTCGCGCAGGTTGATGATGTTGAACGACGAGTTGGCGAGCTCGTCACCGATGGCGCCGTCGAGGTCGACCGTGACCACCCCGTCGTCGGCGGTGACGCCGAGCAGCCCGTCCTCGCCGATGGCGAACACCGACGAGTAGCCGGCGTCGGCCTCCTCAGCGCTCGGGCCGTCGAGCATCTCGATCATCGCCGCCTCGAAGAGCGAGAAGCCGCCGGCCGACGCGGGGAGCTCACGTTGCACGGCGCTCAGGGCGAAGTCATCGGGCTCACAGAGCAGCCACACCTCGATGACCGCATCGCCCTCGAGGCCGGTGCCGGGGTCCTCGCACGATCCCGGGCTGAGACGCACCGGGAACGAGGTGGCCTGCTGGACGCGGCCGTCCTCGGCCGAGAGGGTGCGGTACACGAGCACGCCGGGCAGATCGTCCGTGGGAGCATCGAAGCGGATGCGTCCGTTGAACGGTCCGGCCGGCGGCGAACCGCTGCCCGTCACGAACCCGTCGCCGACGGGCGACGGGTCGCCCTGCAGGAGCACCATCACTTCGACCGTGCCCTCGAACGCCAGCGCTCGACCAATGGTGGTGAACAGCGGCGTCACGGTGGCGCCGGCCGTGGGTTCGTCCACCTCGATGTCGGCGTTCTGTGAGCCGAGGACGTACCAGTGGTCGTCCTGCATCTGGCGGACGAGGACCGTGGTCTCGGGGCCACCCGGGCGGTCGGAGATCGGGACCTCGCCCGAACGGCTGTCACCTTCGCGGTAGCCGCCGATCTCGAGCTCGGTGAAGCCGAGCACATCGGTGGCGTAGGCCCGAACCGCCGTCTCCGGCGACTCGAAGCGGCGGCTGTCGTTCGGCGACGGGAAGGCGACCGAGTACGGGTCGACGTCGGGGGCGAACGTGACGGTGGTCGAGGTGGGCTCGGTGGTCGACGTGGGTTCTGACGACGTCGTCGACGACGCCGTGGCCACCGGTTCGTCGTCGTCGCCCCCGGTGAGGGCGATCGCGCCGAACACGACGATGAGCACCGCCGCGGCGGCGCCCAGGACGCCGAGCGTCCACTGCTGGCGGCGGCTGAGAGAGCGGATGTCCATGAGCTTCTCCTCGATTCGGTCGAGGCCGTCGGTCGACGGCTCGATCTGGGCGGCGCGGGACTGCAGGGCGGCGCGGAGGCGGTCTTCTGGCCGGCGGTGGTCGGGCGACTCGGTCACGATGACTCCTCCAGGTGGGCTTCGAGCGCGGCGAGGCCGCGGTGGGCGTGGGTCTTGACGCTGCCGGCCGAGATGCCCAGGGTCTCGGCGATCTCGGCTTCGGACAGCTCGCCGTAGAACCGCAGCACGAGGACCTCGCGCTGGCGGACCGACAGCCGGTCGAGGGCGGCGAGGACCTGGCGGGTCTCGTCGTCGGCGAGGACCTCGCGGTCGGCCGGCGGGGCGGCGGTCGGCGGTTCGATGCTGCGAAGGTGGCGGCGCCGGACCTCACGCTTGCGCAGGGCAGAGCGGGCCCCGTTCATCACGGCACTGCGCAGGTACGCCGACGAGGCGCTCGGGTCGCGCAGCTCGGAGCCAGGGGCGTCGTCGGCGAACCGGCGGGTGACGGCCACGAAGGCGTCCTGGACGACCTCCTCGGCCGAACCGACGTCGTCGACCAGCATCGCCGCCAGCCGGACCAGGTGCCGGTAGTCGCTGCGGTAGAGCTCGAGGAGCCAGGGGTCGAGCCTGGTCCGATCGGGTGCCATGGTGGCCATCATCCACGACAGACGCCCACGGGCGGCGCCACGTTGACACCCTGCCCCGAATTCCCGGCTCGCGGATTCCCGGGCCCGCTGGTTCCTGTCGGTGGCCGTTCATACGGTCACACCATGCAGTTGTTGCGGCGCGGATGTGTGGTGTGCGGTCGGGGGACAGGGGCGGTGTGCGCCGCGTGCGGATCGGGTCTGCAGCCACCGCCGAGCACGTCGGTGCGCGGCGTCGGACGGGTACCGGCGGCGTTCGCCTACCAGGGAACCGGTGCCCGCCTCGTCCAAGCGCTCAAGTTCCGCGACGGGCGCCGGCTGGTCGCACCGCTGGCCGACCATCTCGTGTCGGTGCTGCCTCCGACGCACCTGGCGGACGGCGGGGTGGTGTCGTGGATCCCCACCAGCGCCGGCCGCCGGCGATCCCGGGGCTTCGACCAGGCCGAGCTCCTGGCCCGAGCCCTCGCTCGTCGGCTCGGTGTGCGCTGTCGGCCGACGCTTCGGCGGGTGCCGGGGCCGGCCCAGACGGGCCAGGACCGCGACCACCGCCAGACCAACGTGCACTTCGAGCCGATCGGGCCGACGTCCGCGGCGGTGCTGCTGGTCGATGACGTCTGCACCACCGGCGCCACCGCCCGGGCCGCCGCCGAGGCGTTGGCCCCGCGCGTCGCCGGGCCGGTTCGCATCGTCGTCGTCGCCCGGACGCCCTGACACCCCCCGCCCGCCCGGACGCCGAGGCCACTCCGTCCGGGCCAGCCCGTCTGTCCAGGCGGGGTGACCCGGTCAGGTCGCACGTCGTCGTCCGACCACCCCCCGTCCACCAC
This sequence comes from Acidimicrobiales bacterium, assembly GCA_041618235.1. Lineage (GTDB taxonomy): Bacteria > Actinomycetota > Acidimicrobiia > Acidimicrobiales > Salinilacustritrichaceae > Salinilacustrithrix. Next base: position 22,322 of record JBFJNI010000024.1, on the reverse strand, counting down.
CCGTCCGTCGTGGGACCAATGACCCGATCGAGCCGTCCAGGACCACCCATCGGTGGTCGAGTCGGTACGCTGGGTCCCCGATCGCCTTCGGAGGGCACAGTGAGCGACGTCGCAACCAGCGAGGCAACCCACGACCGCATCCGCGTGATGATCTGTGACGATCACGCGCTGTTCCGTCGGGGCCTCATCATGGTGCTCGAGGCCGAGGACGACATCGAGGTCGTCGCCGAGGCCGAAGACGGCGAGGACGCCGTCGTCAAGGTCGCCGAGTTCGTCCCCGATGTCGTGCTGATGGACGTCCGCATGCCGGGCGTCGACGGTATCGAGGCCACCCGCCGCATCGCCGACGAGGTGCCCACCGCCAAGATCCTCATGCTCACCGTCAGCGACGAGGAAGCCGACCTGTACGAGGCCATCAAGGCCGGCGCCACCGGGTACCTCCTCAAGGAGATCTCGATCGAGGAGGTCGCCTCGGCGGTCCGCGGCGTCGTCGCCGGCCAGAGCCTCATCAGCCCGTCGATGGCGTCGAAGCTGCTCACCGAGTTCACCAACCTGGCCAAGCGGGCCGACGAGCGGTCCACGTTGCCGACGCCGCGCCTCACCGAGCGCGAGCTCGAGGTCCTCCGCCTCGTGGCCCAGGGCAAGTCGAACCGCGAGATCGCCGGCGACCTCTACATCTCCGAGAACACGGTCAAGAACCACGTGCGCAACATCCTCGAGAAGCTGCACCTGCACACGCGCATGGAAGCGGTCATGTACGCAGTGCGCGAGAAGCTCCTCGACATCCCGGGTACCTGACCCGTCGCTCGGTCGTCAGGGCGTCATCTCGGTCAGCAGCGCGGCATACCGTTCCTCGCCGGCCTTGGTGAGGTGCACCCCGTCGGAGGTCAGCAGGCCGGGCTCGTTGTTCGCCACCGCGTTCCAGTCGACGAGCTGCGCGTTCGGGGTCTGGCCGACGATGCGGGCCAGCTCGCCGTTGACCTGCTGCTCCCACCGACGGGGCACGCGGACGTTCACGAACACCAGGCGCCGATCGGGGCCGACCGCGGCCACGATGCGCTCGAGCGCCCCGCCCGGTACGACCCCGTTGTTGCCCATGTGGACGACGACGTACGGAGTGAGGCGGCCCTCGGCCGAGAGCGCTTCGATGCGGGCGACGCCGTCGTCGAACGAGCGTCCCTCGGCGGCGTCGATCTGCACCCGCTGACCGTAGAGCTCCTGGAGACGCCCCGCACCGCCGAGCGTGACCGACTCGCCGACGATGGTCACGTCGGGCACCGGTCGCGGCGCGGTGGTGGCCGGCGCCGCGGTCGTCGTGGGTGCAGGTGCCGTCGCCGGAACGGTGGTCGGCGCCGCCGTGGTCGACGGGATCGCCGTGGTGGTGGGGGCGGGGCCGACCGTGATCTCGGTGGGGCGCTGCCGGCCGGCTTCCTCGTCGGCTCGTGGCGCGGCAGCCACCGTCGAGGCGCCCGCCACGAGGATCGCGGTGGCGACGACCGCTGCGGCCGCCCACCAGCCCTCGCGTGTCGCCCGCACCCGGAGGTTGTCCCAGATCCGTTGTGCTCGCCCGTCGCGGAATGGTTGCTCGACGAATCGGTACGACAGCTCGGAGAGCACGACGATGAGGGCGACACGGCCGAGCAGCGCACCGCGGCCTTCGAGCCCCCAGTCGACACCCGGCCGGGTACAGACGATGACCGGCCAGTGCCACAGGTAGAGCGAGTACGAGCGCCGTCCGATGGCCGCCATCGCTGCCGAACCGATCTGGGCGGCGAACGGAGAGGCCGGGTGGGTGGCGGAGACGATGGCGATGACGGTGAGCAGGTCGACCCACACGAACCCCCACGGATACGTCCACGTGTCGAACTCGCTCCGGTGCGCGAACTGCCAGGCGAGCAGGGCCATGGCGGCCACGCCCGCCACCCCGAGCGTGCGGCGGGCCGCCTCGACGACGTCGACTCGCGCGCGATGTGGCCGCCAGACGAAGGCGAGGGCCGCGCCGATGAGGATGCCGAACGCCCGGGCGTCGGTTCCGTAGTAGACGCGCTCCGGCGCGCTGACGTCGACGAGGGCGGACATCAGCAGCATGGAGATGCCGGCGCCGGCGAGCAGCCATCGGGCGACCTTCGCGTCGTCGCGCCCGCGCCACAGCAACGGCAGCACCATCGGCCAGAGCAGATAGAACTGCTCCTCGATCGAGAGCGACCACAGGTGACGGAACGGTGACGGTCGGTTGAACGCCTCGAAGTAGGGCTGGTCGGTGAAGATCGAGTGCCAGTTCTGGACGTAGAGCAGGCTGGCGAGGGCGTCGCCGCGGAAACGGCGGAGCTCACCCTCGGGGAGCCCGATGGCGGACCATGCCAGCACGGCGACCACCAAAACGATCACCGCGGGCAGCAGTCGGCGAGCCCGCCGTCCCCAGAACCGCACGCGGTCGAGCGCGCCCGTGCGGGCCCGCTCGTCGATGGCGAGCAGGGTGATGAGGTACCCCGAGATGACGAAGAACACCTCGACGCCGAGGTAGCCGCCCGCCGCCCACGATGCATCGAGGTGGTACGCGATGACGGCCAGGATCGAGATCGCCCGGAGGCCGTCGAGTCCGGGCAGGTAGCCGATGCCACGACCCGAGTCGGGGTGGTCGGCCTGCTGTGGCGGCGACGGGGAGGTCTCGACGTCGGTCACGGCGTGCAGTCACATCGGAGATGGGCGGCGATCAGGGCGGCGAGCGCGACCTGCCCAGCCTCGTTGGGGTGGACCCCGTCGGCGAACCACTCGGGATGCCCCTCGCTGGCGGTGAACCAGTCGATGACCCCGGCGCGGTCGTCTCGCTCGGCGAGCGCGAACAGCGCCCGGTTGTTCGGGTCCTGGTAGCCGTGGTCGGCGACCCGGGCGGTGACCCACCAGACGCGTGCGACGTCGGGGGCCGCGTCCATGGCCGCATCGAGGTCCGCGGCCGCGATGGCGGCGTTGTTCGCCAGCACGAGGACTGCGGCGTCGGCCGTGATGCCTTCGTCGGCCATCGCCGTCACCTCGTCGGCCACGGCGTCGACGCCACCCGTGACGGTGGCGCCGGCCGGCACGGCGCCGCACGGGCCGGTGAAGCCGCGGTCGAGCCGGCGGCAGTCGGCAGCGTCGATGTGCAGCGTGGCGTCGAGCTCGTGGCCGAGATCGTCGGCCACGAGCACCATGACCGAGTCGCCGACGAGCATCACGTCGTCGAGGTCGTCCCGCTCGCCGACGCCCTCGACCCGGACCTGCAGCGAACCGGCCGTGGGCGCCAGCTGGAGGCGGGTGGTCGTCGTGGCGTCGGCGCGGGCGAGGGGCACCGATGCCGCGTCATCGCTGCAGGAAGCAGCGAGCAAGCCGGCCACGACGAGACGAGCGGCCCGGCCGCGCCACCAGCGCGGAGACGTGGGGGACACCGGACGAAGCGTACTGAGGCCGGTCGCTTCCCTCGCGGTGTTTCCGGACACATCGGCGGTATGTCCGCCGGCGCGGTCGGGTGTCGTTCTCCCGCCCGGTGCGGTCGTGGTGAGGCGAGTGACGCCGGGACCCGCCGATACACTCCCGAACCGCATGGGAATCCTCGATCGTGTACTCAAGACCGGCGAAGGCAAGCGTCTGCGAGCGCTCCAGAGCCTGGTGCCCGACATCAACGCGCTCGAGGCCGTCTACGAGCCCATGAGCGACGCCGAGCTCAAGGCGCAGACGCCGGCGTTCCGTGAACGTCTCGCTGCCGGCGAGGATCTCGACGACATCATGCTCGAGGCGTTCGCCGTGTGCCGCGAGGCATCCAAGCGCGTCCTCGGCCAGCGTCACTTCGACGTCCAGATGATGGGCGGGGCCGCGCTGCACTTCGGCTGGGTCGCCGAGATGAAGACCGGCGAGGGCAAGACCCTCACGTCGACCCTGCCCCTCTACCTCAACGGGCTCGGGGGCAAGGGCACCCACATCATCACGGTCAACGAGTACCTGGCGACGTTCCAGTCCGAGTGGATGGGCCGGTTGTTCAAGTGGCTCGGCCTCACGGTCGGCCTCGTCGTCCCGGGCGATCGCGACCCCGACTCGAAGCGTCGTCAGTACGCGGCCGACATCACCTACGGCATCAACAACGAGTTCGGCTTCGACTACCTGCGCGACAACATGGCCATGAGCCGTGAGCGCCAGGTGCAGCGCGGCTTCAACTACGCCATCGTCGACGAGGTCGACTCGATCCTCATCGACGAGGCCCGCACGCCGCTCATCATCTCGGGTCGGGCGGCCGACGCCGCGCAGCTTTACGTGAAGTTCGCCGCCGTCGTCCGCGGCCTGCGCCGCGACGAGCACTACGAGGTCGACGAGGAGAAGCGCATCGTCGTTCCCACCGAGGAGGGCATCGAACGGGTCGAGGCCGCCCTCGGCGTCGAGAACCTCTACGACGGCGTCGCGCAGGACCTGGTCCACCAGTTCTCGGTGGCACTCCGGGCCAAGGAGCTCTTCACCCGCGACAAGGACTACATCGTCATCGACGGCGAGGTGAAGATCGTCGACGAGTTCACCGGCCGCGTCCTCGATGGCCGGCGTTGGTCCGAAGGCCTCCACCAGGCGGTCGAGGCCAAGGAGGGGGTGCAGATCAAGGAGGAGAACCAGACCCTCGCCACCGTCACGCTCCAGAACTACTTCCGCATGTACGACAAGCTCGCCGGCATGACGGGTACAGCCACCACCGAGGCCGCCGAGCTCGCCGGCACCTACGAGCTCCAGGTCGTGCCGATCCCCACCAACAAGCCGGTGATCCGCGCCGACGAGGGTGACCTCATCTACAAGACGCTCGACGCCAAGTTCGAGGCCGTCGCCGATGACGTCGAGGAGCGCTACAAGAAGGGCCAGCCCGTACTCGTCGGTACCGCGTCGGTCGCCACGTCCGAGCGAGCGTCCCGCGTGCTCGACAAGCGCGGCATCAAGCACCAGGTCCTCAACGCCAAGCCCGAACGTCAGTTCCGCGAGGCCGACATCGTCGCCCAGGCCGGGCGTCTCAACACCGTCACCGTCGCCACCAACATGGCCGGCCGTGGTGTCGACATCCTCCTCGGCGGCAACCCCGAGCTGCTGGCCAAGCAGGACCTGCACAACGAGGGCCTCGACCCCGACGACCTCGAGCCCGAGGACCAGAGCCGCTACGAGAAGCTGCTGGCCAAGTACGAGGTCGAGACCAAGGCCGAGGGCAAGAAGGTCATCGAGCTCGGCGGGCTCTACGTGCTCGGCACCGAGCGCCACGACTCCCGTCGCATCGACAACCAGCTCCGAGGTCGCGCCGGCCGGCAGGGCGACCCCGGCGAGAGCCGCTTCTACCTGTCGCTCGAAGACGACCTGATGCGTCTGTTCGCCACCGGCGCCGTCAACTGGGTCATGGGGCGGGCGCTGCCCGACGACATCCCGCTCGAGGCCAAGATGGTCACCAAGGCCATCGAGCGAGCGCAGCAGACCGTCGAGCAGCGCAACGCCGAGATCCGCAAGAACGTCCTCAAGTACGACGAGGTCCTCAACGAGCAGCGCAAGGTCATCTACGAGCTGCGCGACCAGATCCTCGACCAGACCGACCTGCGGGCCAAGATCGTCGAGACGTACCTGCCCGAAGCGGTCGAGTCCATCGTGGGTACGTACTGCGTGGCCGACTTCGCCGAGGAGTGGGACCTCGACGGTCTCGTCACGGCGGTCGCCGAGTACTGGCCCAGCGAGGTCACCGTCGAGCAGCTGGCCGCGCTCGAGACGTCCGACGGGATCTACGAGGTCCTCGTCGACGAGGCGCTCTCCAAGTACGAAGCTCGTGAAGCCGAGCTCGGCGAAGAGGTCATGCGCCAGGTCGAGCGCCAGGTCATGCTGCGCATCATCGACACCGCGTGGCGCGAGCACCTCCACGAGATGGACTACCTCCGCGAGGGCATCAACCTGCGCGCCATGGGCCAGCGCGATCCGCTCGTCGAGTGGCAGCGCGAGGGCTACGAGATGTTCGAGGCCATGGTCTCGCGCATCGAGCGTGACCTCGTCCGCTACGCCATGCACGTGCAGGTGAAGGAGCCCGAGGCCCCGCCGGCGGCCGCGCCGGCGGTCGGCACCGCGTTCCAGACCACCGCGTCCGACCCGACGACGCCGGCGAGCACCGACGGTCCGCAGATCGGCCTGGCCGACGAGCCCCGCATCGCCGGCATGTCGACGTCGGGTCCCTCCGACCCGTCGTCGTCCGGCTCGTCGCTCGCCAACCTGGCGGCCCAGCAACCCGACGTCGAAGGCGCGCCCGCCCGGGTCGAGGAGTCGGCGGCGCCGGCCCACACGCCGGTGGTCAAGTCCGAGTGGGACAAGACCCCCCGCAACGCACCGTGCCCCTGCGGCAGCGGCAAGAAGTTCAAGCTCTGCCACGGCCAGAGCTGACCCGCTCGAACCGAGCCGAGACGCGAAGGAGGGGCGCCCAATTGGGGCGCCCCTCCTTCCTTCGATCGACCCTCAGTCTGTGGCGATGCCGGCGTGTCTCAGGTGAGATTGCAGCGTTGGCGAACGAACGTCACGACCGTCGTTTCCTGGGCCGTCGTGAAGGTCTGGCCTTCGAACTGCTTGGCCACCATCGAGATCAGGTTGCCGTGCCAGTTCGACTTCGTCTTGTTCGTGCCGAGTGCGCTCCGGCAGGCATCCAGGGTCGTCTGCGTGGCCGCTTGGTGGAGGTACTCGTTCGCGATCGCCGGGGCATCGCGTCCGGGATCAGGGGCGACCACCTGGACGTCAAAGTCCGCAGGCGTGGTCCACTGTGTGCCCGAGGCCGTGCTCGACTGGGCGACCGAGAATCGGATCTCCGCGGTGCCCACACCGACTGCGGTCACAATCACCGAAGCGGTGCCGTCGCAGTCTTGGATCGTGATCTGGTTCGTATTGAGGCTGGCCACTGCCGGATTGCTGGTGGAGACGTCCAGGACCAGAGACTTCGTTCCGTGAGCACCACAGCGGTTCTCGGTGTCCTGGTAGAGCTTCGGTGTCGAGTCGTCGTTGTCGTGATCGACCCCCTGCTCGTTGGTGTTGACATATGTCAGAGTCACGGTCTTGGTCTCGCCCGGAGCGAGTACGACGGTCTCGACCGCGTTGTCGACGGCACCGTTGATGTCGTTGTAGGTGACATCGGCGTGCGCAGTACCTGCGGCACTCAATACCAGCGCGCCCGCCAGCAACGTGGAACTGATGGTCTTGAACTTCATGATGTGCGCGAACCTCCGCGTGTGCCCCAGCTCCGCCGGGCCTGGTGTGTTGAGCGTCGGTTTCGCCACTTGCTCTCCGCCGGGCCAGGCGACCAGATACAGCCCGGCGGGTCATCGCACCGCCGTCGCCCGGGTCGGGCGACGAAGGCCACGGTACGAACGATCCCTGGCCCGCACTTCCCCAATCTTGATGAACGCTGACGCCGATCTCAGGCGTCGCCCGGCCGCCATCCGGCGTCGCGGGCCAGGGCCACGGCGGCCAGCTGCGAGTTCACCCCGAGCTTGCGCATCATCGTCTTCACATGCGTCCGCACCGTTGACAGGCCGAGGTGGTGCCCGGAAGCGATCTCCTGTGCGCTCCGCCCAGCGAGCAACCCTGCCAGTGCGTCTCGTTCACGCGGGGTGAGCGTCTCGAATGGGGCGAGGGTGTGCTGCCGTTCGCGTCTCGACGCTCGGAGCCCGGTGAGCAGGTCTTCGCGAGCGCGGAGCGACATCACGCTGCGCCCGGCTGCGGCGTCGAGGATCTGGTCGACCAGTTGATCGAACGCCTGCGACTTGTCGAACACACCCAGGGCGCCGGCTTCCAGGCACTCGCCCAGCAGCCGAGGGTCCCGTTCGGCGGTGAGGACCAGGACCCGAGCCCCCTGGTCGACGAGGGGCGCAATGGCGGGCGTGGAGTGTCGATCGCCGCCCAGGTGGAGGTCGAGCACCACGATGACGCCGTCGCCGGCGTGAGCCGCCGCTTCCAGGATCGCGTCGTCGGTGATGGTCGTTCCGCTGAGCGACTCGACCGTGCCGAAGCCCTGGAGACGCAGCGCGGCGGCCAGCGCATGGGCCATCACGGCGTGGTCGTCGACCACGAGCACAGGAACCGATTCGGTCACCTCATCTCCTCAATCGTGGGGAGGCGGATCGTGCCCCTCTGGTGTGCGATGGAGGTCGTGAACACCCCGCACCGGCGTGTACTGCTGGCCGTCTCCCCCCGCATGTTCAGTGACGCGCTCGAACGCCTCCTGTGCGCGAGCTCCGGGATGGAGGTGACCGTCGGGCGTCCGGGCGAGGGGGCGAGGTCACCCGACGAGAGGTTCGACGCGGCGATCGTGACGAGCCCGGAGCTGGTGCACGCGGCCACCTTCGTCATCGAGCTCTCCGAGACCGACGGCCGTCGAGCCGTCGTGCACACGGAGGGAGAGGACGTCGTCATCGACCTACGGGACGTCGCCGGCGTCATCGCCCTCCTCGACGAAGTGATGGGGTGAAGCAGGGCCAGGTACCGACAGGACGACGCGCGTTCCGCGCGGAATGGCCCGCTCGATGGACAGCTCGCCTCCGAGGGCCCGCGCCCGCTCGGTCATGGATTCGATGCCGAAGCCACGGTCCACGGTGTCGGGATCGAACCCCACGCCGTCGTCCGTGATGGAGAGTCGCAGTCCGGAGTGGTCGGAGGAGAGCGCGATGTCGATGGTCGTCGCCCCCGCGTGCTTGACGACGTTGACGGTTGCCTCGCGGGCGATCCGGGTGACCTGATCGACCGTCCTGGCGTCATCGAGGCGGCACGGTGCCAACGAAAACCCGACCCCGAGCCCAGAGCGGTCGGCCACGGTCACCACCTCCTGACGGATCCGATCGACGAGCGGCCCCTCAGGATCGCGCAGGGTCTCGATCGTTCGGCGTGACTCTCGCAGGGCTCGCTCGGAGGCCTGGGCGACGAAGTCGAGCATGGCCGGGTCGGACCGGCCTCGGCGAAGCGCATCGGTCTGGGAGCGGATGAAGGACAGTTCCTGCGTCAGGCCGTCGTGCAGATCTCGAGCGATGCGCTGCCGCTCGCCCAGCACAGCGAGGGCCTCGCGGTCCTGCCAGTAGCCGCGCACTTCACGAGATGCACCGACCAGGAGGATCAGGTAGAAGCCGAGACGGAGTACGTCGCCCGAGTGCACGACGTGGGTGTACAGCGACGGGTACAGGATGAAGTTGAAACGTGCGATCCCGGCGACGGTCAGGCCGATCGCCGTCGCGGTGAGGACCGGGTCGTCCGCACTCACGATCGCTCGACGCCAGAACCCCGCGGCGCCCACGAAGCGGAGCATGAGGACCAGGCCGTGGATCCACAGGATCGACGCGTCGGCGTCGATGACGGGGCTCGACGAACTCCTCGGATCCCTCGGATCGGTGAGGGTCAAGGGGATCGAGTCAGCGGTGGCCGCGACCACCAGGGTGAGGGCGAAGGCGGCGACGCTCGCACCGGCCACGATGAGCCGGCGACGTCTCTCCGAGACCGGACGTGGGCGGGACCACGCCGCCACCACGAACGCGGCGGACGCCATCACGGTGAGTGCTTGCGCCGACCAGATGGCGAACGGAGTGAGCACCGCCGCATCCTCTGTCGCTGCCCGGATGACCACCGTGACGACGTTGGTGAGCGCCGACAGGCCCAGAGCGATGGTCATCGCGAGGTCGGCGGCGCTCTGGCTCCGCCGATAGCGGCCATGGAGGAGGAAGGCGACGGCTCCTGCGATCAGACCCTGTGCGGTGTCCATGGCGACTCGGGTCGACGCGCTCACGTAGGTGAATCGCACCCACGGCAGCAGTGCGACCCCGGCCGTGAACGCGACCGCGGCGATGATCACGACGGTCGCTTCCCGCTTCGCCCTCGAAGTCAACCCAGGACCTCGCCGTTCGCCCACCGTGTCACCAAGGAACGCGAAGCGTAGTGCCGTCCCGTGCCGCACCGGCCAATAGGCTCATCGATCCCATGCGCGACTTCACCGACGACCTCCGCGACCTCCGTCGCCGCCTCGCCGAGGCGCACACGTACCTGCGCATCGACGAGCTCCGGGCGAAGCTGCCCCAGCTCGAGACCGAGGCCGGTCGCCCCGACCTCTGGGACGACCAGGAGCGGGCCAAGGCGGTCAACGCCGAGCTCGCCGGCGTCACCGACGACCTCGCGGCCTACGACGGCCTGCTGTCGCGCATCGAGGACGCCGAGACGTTGGCCGAGATGGCGCGTGAAGAGGGCGACGAGAGCATCGAACCCGAGATCGCCGACTCGATCACCGAGACCAAGGCGCAGCTGTCACGCATGGAGCTGCGGTCCCTGTTCTCCGGCGAGTACGACGAGCACGACGCCATCTGCGAGCTCCACTCGGGCGAGGGCGGGGCCGACGCGTCCGACTGGGCCAACATGCTGCTGCGCATGTACCTGCGATGGGCCGAGCAGCACGGCTTCGACGCCGAGATCGAAGCGGTCACCGAGGGCACCGAGGCCGGCATCTCCTCCGCCACCTTCCTCGTCCGCGGCCGCTATGCCTACGGCTGGCTGCGTTCCGAGCACGGCGTCCACCGCCTCGTGCGGATCAGCCCGTTCAACTCGCAGGGCAAGCGCCAGACGGCCTTCGCTGCGCTCGAGGTCGTGCCCCTGCTCGACGATGCCGAGACCGACGTCGAGATCGACGAGAAGGAGCTCCGCGTCGACGTGTACCGCTCGTCGGGTGCGGGCGGCCAGCACGTCAACGTGACCGACTCGGCGGTGCGCATCACGCACCTGCCCACCAACATCGTCGTGTCGTGCCAGAACGAACGCTCGCAGCACCAGAACAAGGACCGCTGCATGACGATGCTCAAGGCCAAACTCGCCGACCTCGAGCGCCAGAAGCGCGAGGACGAGCTGAACTCGATCCGCGGCGAGCAGCGCTCGGTCGGCTTCGGCAGCCAGATCCGCAGCTACGTGCTCCAGCCGTACCAGATGGTCAAGGATCTCCGGTCCGACTTCGAGGTCGGTCAGGTCGACACCGTGCTCGACGGCGACCTCGACCCGTTCATGGAGGCCTACCTCCAGTGGCTGCGCTCCGAGGAGCTCAGCGACGACTGAGCCCGATCGGGCCCGTGGCATGGCACCGGTTGCGCCACGGTCGTATGGTCTGGGTGCCGAGTCCCTGATGGCTTGGAGGGCACCATGGGGATGCGCTCGTTGCAGACCGACTACCTGGTCGTGGGTGCCGGTGCGATGGGGATGGCGTTCACCGACGCGCTGATCGACCATGCCGACGTCCACGTCACGCTCGTGGACCGCCGCCATGGGCCCGGCGGCCATTGGCAGGATGCCTATCCGTTCGTGCAGCTCCACCAGGCGTCGGTTTTCTACGGCGTCGCTTCGACGGTGCTGGGCACGGGCGCGGTGCAGCAGCACGGTCCCGAGTCGGGCCTCCAGGAGCGCGCCCGCCGGGCAGAGATCCAGAGCTACTACGACGACATCCTGCAACGCCGGTTCATCGGCACCGGCCGCGTCACGTTCCTCGGGGGCAGCGACCATCGCTCCGACGGAGCGTCGCACTTCGCCACCTCGAGGGTGTCGGGAGAGACCGTGCGCATCGACGTGCGGCGTCGAGTCGTCGATGCGACGTATCTGTCACCCACCATCCCCGCGACGACCCCGCCGCCGTTCGGCGTGGCCGACGCCGCTCGCGTCGTCACCGTCAACGAGCTGGCCGGGTTGGTCGACACGCCCGAGCGCTTCGTGATCGTCGGATCCGGGAAGACCGCCACGGACAGCGTCATCTGGCTGCTCGCCAACGGGGTGCAACCCGACCGCATCACGTGGATCCGTCCGAGAGAGCCGTGGATGCTCGATCGAGCGATGGTGCAGCCGGATCCGGTGGTGGCGCTGGGGCTCGCGGCCGACACCCTGGCTGCGGCGAGCGAGGCGGAGTCGGTCGACGACCTGTTCCTCCGCCTGGAAGCGGCAGGGGTGATGCTGCGCATCGACACCGACCTCGTTCCCACGATGGCGAAGACGCCGACGCTCGGCACCTGGGAGCTCGAGCTGCTCCGTGCCGTTGAGCACGTCGTCCGCCTCGGACACGTCGAACGCGTGACGGCCGACGAGATCATCTGCCGACACGGGGTGCTTCCGCTCACACGGGGCGCGCTCGTCGTGCACTGCGCCGCGTCCGGGCTCCGATATCCACCGCTGGTGCCGCTGTGGGGTCCGGACAAGGTCCGGATCCAGACCATCCGGGTCGGCTTCCCGTGCTTCTGCGCAGCGCTGGCCGGCTACGTGGAGGCCACCCGAGACGACGACCGCGAACGCAACCGGGTGTGTCCGCCGTCCAACCTGCCGAACCGACCGGCCGACTGGGCAGCGATGCAGGTCCGCGGGACCATGGCCGCGAGGGCGTACAACGCGGAGCCGGACATCGCCGATTGGGCGAACCGTTGCGCGCTCAACCCGGCGCGCATCGATGCCTCACAGCGCGATGATCCGAGGGTGCAGGCCGCGAGTGCGCGCGTTGCCGAGGTGGCCGATCGCGGACTCGCACGGATGGCCGAGCTCGCCGCCGCGTGCTGACCGAGCCGTCGGGCGTCGTCCGACGGGCTGGGGTGGCCCGTCAGGCGAAGCGGACCTCCGCGGCCTCGGCGAGCACGGTCGGACGGTCGGCTTCGAGCGCGTGACCGTCCGCGACGTCGCCGTCGTACGCCTCGGCGACGAGCGCCACGTAGGCATCGCTCGATCCGTACCGGTCGACGAGCTCCGCTGTCGGGAAGGCCTCGGTCGATCCGAAGAGGAAACAGATCGGCGAGCCGCCGCCGGCATCGCCGGACAGCGTCGCCGCCGGCACCTCGACGGGGGCGAGGCGGATGCCGCCGAGGGCGTTGCCGTCGCCGTCTCGGGAGATCGACCTGAGGTCGGCGCTCATCGCGATCCGGTCGCCGGCGGGTGGGGGAGTGCCGTCGACCACCCACGCGACGAGGTGGTGCACGGCGGCCTTGAGCGCGAGGTGCTGCGGCCCGTCGTTGATCGGAGCATCGCAGCCGAGGGCACCGGCGATCCCCACGGGGTCGCCGCCCAGGAGGAACGCGTCGACGTGCGCGGTGCCCGCGATCTCCCAGCTGCGGATCCGGTCGGTGTCGGGCTGGCGGGCAGGGGCGTAGCCGAGCACCGTGAGATCGGTCTCGGTCGAGAAGATGAAGACCGGGACGTCGAGATCATCTCGGACGCGGACCTGGCCGACGGTGGACGATGCGAGCGTGCCGGACGAGTCGAAGGGGGCGTTGCCTCCTCCACGGCTGTGGACCAGGAACCCGTCGAAGACGGGCGCCGCCGGATGGATGCCGTTGATGTAGGTGGTGAGCCGGAACGCCGACTGCGACTCGCCGACGGCGATCACGTGGTCGCGGGGGAAGCCGTCGAGTGGATCGATGCCGCTCGACGGACCTTTGGCAGCCATCGCTCCGATCTGGGCGAACAGGTCGTAGCTGTGGTCGTCGCCGGGGTGCGACAACGAGCCGTAGCGCTCGGGGTCGGCCGACGTGAGCGGTGACCCGAAATCGCCGGCCAGGCCGCGGCCGTCGGGAGCGTCGACGCCGCCCTTCTGTGCCGAGACGCCGATGTGGACGTGGCCGGCGCGCATCAGCTCCGCCTTGGTGAAGCCCCAGTCGGGAGTGGCATCGAAGCCGGAGGACACGTTGTTCCACTCGACCACGATCACTCCGCTGGCGTCGGTCGGATCGGCTGGTCGGCGCACGAGGATGCGGGTGGTGAACGCCGCGTCGTCTCGCTCGGTGACCGACCAGCGCCCATCGTCGGTGAGGTCGCCGGTGGCGTCGTACGAGATCGCGGTGCCGCTGACGAAGAACTCCTCCTCGACGTAGCCGGTGGCGTCCATACCCGCGGTGTCGGACGTCTGTGGCGTGCCGGCGACCGGACCCGTGACCGTGACGTCCGGCGCGACCGGTCGTCCAGCGTCGGTGGGCACCGTGGACGACGTCGCGGTGGAGGCGGTGGTCGACGAGGGTGTGGCATCGTCCGCGCCGTCGGAGGAGCACGCGGTCACGAGCATCGCGATGGCCAGCCCGGCGGTGACGGGGATCCGGATCGGTCGGGAGCGCATCGGTCGAGGGTTCCACAACCGGCACCTGTCACGTCCACCTAGGTGGACGTGGCATCTCGGTGTAATGTTCGTAACCTGTTCGCAATGAACGGTTTCTGCCCTGGGGTGTCACCCAGGTCTGCCGGGACCGTTGCTACCGTCACGCGGTCGCCCCGCCCCTTCCCCGAACGGGATCTGCCTCCCTGTACCCATGATCAAGCTCGAGAACGTCACCAAGACGTACAAAGGCGACGTCCCGGCCCTCAAGAACGCCGACGTCGACATCAACAAGGGCGAGTTCGTCTTCCTGGTCGGCGCGTCCGGCTCGGGGAAGTCGACCTTCCTGCGTCTGGTCAACCGTGAGGAGCGCCCCGAGGAAGGCCGCATCTTCGTGGCGGGCAAGGACATCCTCGATCTGAGTTCGTGGAAGGTCCCGTACCTGCGCCGCAACATCGGCTCGGTGTTCCAGGACTTCAAGCTGCTCTCGAACAAGACCGTTTACGAGAATGTTGCCTTCGCGCTCGAGGTCATCGGTCGCCCGAAGCACGTCATCAAGACCCAGGTACCCGCCATCCTCGAGCTGGTCGGTCTGTCGAAGAAGATCGACAGCTTCCCCCACGAGCTCTCCGGTGGTGAGCAGCAGCGGGTGTCGGTGGCCCGGGCCTTCGTGAACCGGCCCCTGATCCTCCTGGCCGACGAGCCCACCGGCAACCTCGACCCGGCCACCTCCGTCGGCATCATGCGTCTGCTCGACCGCATCAACCGCACGGGCACCACCGTGGTCATGGCCACCCACGACCGCTCCATCGTCGACACCATGCGCCGTCGGGTCATCGAGCTCGATCGCGGCATCATCGTCCGTGACCAACACCGTGGGGTCTACGAGTAAGCCATGGCCCTCAAGCTCGACTATGTGGTGCGCGAGACCGGCACCAACCTCATCCGCAACTTCTCGCTCACGATCGCGTCGGTCCTCACCGTCGCCGTCTCGCTGTCGCTCGTCGGCAGCTCGCTGTTGTTGCGTTCGGCCGTGGACAACGCCACC
The DNA here is from genome assembly GCA_041618235.1 of Acidimicrobiales bacterium. Lineage (GTDB taxonomy): Bacteria > Actinomycetota > Acidimicrobiia > Acidimicrobiales > Salinilacustritrichaceae > Salinilacustrithrix. The sequence continues at coordinate 7,191 of JBFJNI010000024.1, read as the reverse complement.
CAGCAGTGGGAGGGCGGCATCGAGTTCATCGTGTTCATGCAGCCCGATTCCTCACCCGCCCAGACCGACGCCGTCGAGCGTCAGCTCGACGAGTCGGTGCAGGTCGAGGACTGGGTGTACTACGACCAGGACCGCACCTTCGAGGAGTTCAAGGAGCTCTTCCAGGCCACCCCCCAGATCGTCGAATCGGTGACGCCCGACGTCCTCCCGCCCAGCTTCCGAGTGGTGCCGGTCGACAAGGACCCCGAGACCATCGAGAGCCTCCGCACCGTGTACCAGGCCCAGCCCGGCGTGCGCGAGGTCGTCGCGGCGTTCGACTCGATCCGGGTCATCCGCCGGCTGTCCAAGGTCATCGGCAACGGCCTGTTCGCCGTCGCCGGCCTGCTGCTCCTCGCCGCCGGCCTCCTCATCCTCAACTCGATCCGCATGGCGATGTTCGCCCGCCGGCGCGAGATCGAGGTGATGAAGCTCGTCGGCGCCAGCAACTGGTTCATCCGGGTGCCGTTCATGCTCGAGGGCGTCATCCAGGGCGTCGTGGGGTCCTCGGTCGCGGTCGGGGTGGTCTTCGGCGTGCAACGTGTCTTCGACGGCATCGCCACCGACAAGCAGTTCAACCTGTTCCGCGGCCTCATCGTCGACAGCTCGCAGGTCGCCAGCACCAGCTTGTTCGTGGTCGTCACCGGCGTCGTCATCGGCGCCGTCGGCTCGGCCTTCGCCGTGTCCCGCTTCCTCGACGTGTGACGGATTTCACGTCTGATAACTGTTGAGAAGAATGAATGGTTCGATTGACTAACCATTCATGGGAACGCACGATGATGCCGTCCGGGTGATCGCCCGGCTGGCACGAGGTTTCGACAAGGCACTCGGGGGCACCGACATCACGCTCCCGCAGTTCCGGCTGCTGGCCTTCCTCGACGAGGGCGAGCGCGCGGCGTCGGCGCTCGCCGACTGGCTCGAGGTGTCGCGCCCGTCCATCACCGCGCTGGTCGACGGCGTCGTGCAGCGTGGTTGGGTCGAACGACGCGAGAGCCCCGACGACCGCCGCCGAGTGCTGCACGTCCTCACCGACGCCGGACGGGCCCGACTCGCCGAGGCCACCATCGTGCTCTCCGGTGTCCTCGACGGCCTCGCCGAACACCTCGAACCCGCCGAGCAGGCCGTCGTCGCCGAAGGGCTGTCGCTCCTCGCGGTGGCGTCCGGCCGGCGCCGCGAGGCGGCGATGTCGTCGTGAGCATCACCGAGGACCGCTCTGACCTCGAGAAGGCAGCGGTCGACGTCGCGCTCGACGTCGATGCGCCGCCCACTGCCTTCGAGCCCGATCCGCCTCCGGCCCTCTATCCGCCGCCGTCGGGTCGCATCGACCCGGACACGTCGCTCGGGTGGATCCGGCGGATGGCTCCCGTGGTCATGGGCCACAAGCGCTCGTTCGCCATCGCCATGGGCATGGCCGCCGTCGCCCTGTTCTCGAACGTCGCCATCCCCGCCGTCGTCGGCTCGGGCATCGACGAGATCCGCAGCGACGGCGATCGGGTCTCGACGTTCGTCATCGCCCTGCTCGTCCTCGCGATCTCCCGTGCGTTCTTCACCTTCGGGTACCGCAGCCGGCTCTACAAGTTCGCCTACGCCATCGAGTACGACCTTCGGTCGCTGATGTTCCGGCACTTCGCCGCGATGTCGCACGGCTTCTACGACAAGGTCCAGACCGGCCAGCTCGTCAGCCGGGCCAACAGCGACATCCGGGCGGTGCAGATGCTGCTCGCCTTCGCGCCGTTCATGGCCATGACGATGATGACCTTCGTCCTGGCGTTCGGCTTCATGCTCACCAAGCACGTGCTGCTGACGCTGGTGGCCGTCTCGACGCTGCCTCTGGTGTTCGTCTTCGGCGTGAAGCTGCGCAATGTGATGTTCCCGCTGTCCTGGGTCGTCCAGGGACGCCTGGCCGAGGTCGCCACCACCGTCGAGGAGAACGTCACCGGCGTCCGGGTGGTCAAGGCCTTCGCCGGTGAGGAACGCCAGATCCAGCAGCTCGCCAGCCAGGCTCGTCGGCTGCGCTGGGCCGCGGTGAAGGTCAACGACTCGCGGGCGAAGTACGCGCCCCTGATGGAGAACCTGCCCCGCCTCGGCATGGCCCTCACGCTGCTCTACGGCGGCTACCTCGCCATCGACGGCCAGGTCACGGTCGGCACCATCATCGCCTTCTCGTCCTACGTGCTGCTGCTCCAGGCGCCGTTCCGCATGCTCGGTTTCTTCATGATCATGAGCCAGCGGGCGGCGGCATCTGCCGGGCGCATCTTCGAGATCCTCGACACGCCCGCCGAGGTCACCGACCGCCCCGGTGCGGTCGATCTCGTGGAGCCCCGTGGCCAGGTCGACTTCGACCAGGTCCGCTTCCGCTACACCGAGGACGAGGACGAATCCGCTCCACCGCAGCACCTTCGGCCGGAGGAAGCGCCAGCGCCGGACGAAGCAGGGATGCGACGCAGGAGCCGACCGCAGCAGAACGTTCTCGACGGGTTCGACCTGCACATCGCGGCCGGCGAGTCGGTCGCCGTGGTCGGTGGCACCGGTTCGGGCAAGAGCACCATCGCCCGCCTGCTCCTGCGCTTCTACGACATCAACGAGGGCGCCGTCCGCATCGACGGCCACGACGTGCGCGATCTCACCATGACCTCGATCCGCCACCACGTCGGAATGGTCAGCGACGAGCCGTTCCTCTTCTCGGCCTCGATCCGCGACAACATCGCCTACGCCCGCCCCGACGCCACCATGGACGAGATCGTCGCCGCGGCGAAGGCGGCCAACGCCCACGGCTTCATCTCCGAGTTGGCCGAGGGCTACGACATGGTCATCGGCGAGCGGGGCTACACGCTCTCGGGCGGACAGCGTCAGCGCGTGGCCATCGCCCGCACGCTCCTCGCCAACCCCGCGATCCTCGTCCTCGACGACGCCACCAGCGCCGTCGACGTGCGGGTCGAGGCCGAGATCCACGAGGCGCTCGAACGGCTGTCGGCCGATCGCACCACCATCGTCATCGCCCACCGGCTGTCGACCATCGCGCTGGCCGACCGGGTCGCGCTCATCGGCGACGGCAAGGTCATCGCCATCGACACCCACCAGCGCCTGATGGCCACCGAGCCGCGCTATCGCGAGGTGCTCGCCACCGTCGAGGAGGACGTCGACCTCACCGATGACGTCGCCACGGCCGAGGAGGTGGACGTCTGATGGGCGGCTTCGGACCCCCCGCAGGTTCCCCGTTCGCCGCGCCCGGCGCCACCGGTCTGCCCTTCGCCGGCGTTCCGCAGGAGCTCCAGGACCGCGTCGACGCGCTCCTGGCCACCGAACCCGAGCACGACGTCCCCGTCGTCGAGTTCTCCCAGGCCGACTTCGACCGCAAACCCTTCACCCTGTGGCGCTTCGTGGGCGAGAAGAAGTGGGCCGTGGCGCTCGCGTTCGTGCTCGTCGTCATCGAGACCCTGATGGTCACCGCCGGGCCGTTCCTGACCGGCGAGGCCATCGACCGTGGCATCGTCCCGCGCGACGAGGACGCACTGCTGTTCATCGCCGGGCTCTACGTCGGCTCGGTGGTCATCGGCACCATCGTGTCGGCGTTGCGGGTGTCGTGGACCGGACGGGTCGGCGAGGCCTTGATGGAGATGCTGCGGGTGCGGATCTTCTCGCACTTCCAGCGGCTCTCGCTCAACTTCTTCACCCAGGAGAAGGCCGGCGTCCTGATGACCCGGATGACCAGCGACATCGACTCGCTCACCGCCCTCTTCCAGGAGGGGCTGGTGAACATGTTCGTGCAGTTCCTCACGCTGGCCATCGTCACCGTGGTGCTGTTCTCGGTCAGCCCGATCCTGGCCACGGTGCTGTTCCTCGGCGTGCTGCCCGTGATGCTGATCCTCACGCTCTGGTTCCGCAAGGCCTCCGACGTCGCGTTCCTGACCGTCCGAGACCGCATCGCCGACGTCATGTCCGATCTCCAGGAGAACCTCGCCGGCATCCGCATCGTGACCGCCACCAACCGGGCCAAGCGCAACGTCGTCACCCACGACAACGTGCTCGGCAGCTACCGCGACGCCAACGACCACACCGCCGTCATCGGTGCGGTCTACGGGCCGGCCACCGAGCTCCTCGGCTATCTGGCCCAGGCGATGCTGTTGGCCCTCGGCGGCTGGCTCGTCGCCCAGGACCGCCTGTCGGTCGGCGAGCTGGCTGCATTCTTCCTCTACCTCACGATGTTCTTCGCACCGATCCAGCAGCTCGTGCAGCTGTACAACACGTACCAGCAGGGGCGTGCCGCGGTCCGCAAGCTCGGCGATCTCTTCGCCACCGAGCCGGCCGTCCTCGAGGCGCCGGGTGCACCCGACCTGCCGCCGATGGAGGGCGCCATCGAGCTCGAGCACGTGACCTTCGGCTACGACCCGGCGGTGCCGGTGCTCGAGGATCTGACCCTGCGGATCGCAGCGGGCGAGACCGTGGCGTTCGTGGGTGAGACCGGTGCCGGCAAGTCCACCGTGGCGAAGCTCGTCAACCGGTACTACGACCCGGTCGAGGGCACGGTTCGCATCGACGGACATGACCTGCGCGACGTCACGCTGGCCTCGGTGCGCAGCCAGATCGGTGTCGTCCCGCAGGAGCCGTTCCTGTTCGCGGGGTCCATCCGCGACAACCTCACGTTCGCCGCGCCCGACGCCACCGACGCCGAGCTCGAGGCCGCCGTCGACGCCGTCGGCCTGCGCGACCTGGTCGACCGCCAACCCGAAGGCATCGACCAGATCATCCACGAGCGCGGCTCGTCGCTGAGCTCGGGCGAGCGCCAGCTGCTGGCGCTGGCACGGGCATTCCTGTCGCAGCCCCGTGTGCTCGTCCTCGACGAGGCCACCTCGAACCTCGACCTCGCGTCCGAGACCCGCATCGAGACCGCGCTCGACGCCGTCCTCGACGGGCGCACGGCGATCATCATCGCCCACCGGCTCGCCACCGCCATGCGAGCCGACCGCATCGCCGTGATCCACGACGGCGAGCTGGTCGAGTTGGGCAGCCACGACGAGCTCGTCGCAGCCGGTGGTCGTTACCGGGCGCTCCACGACACCTGGATGTCGCAGGCCACCGTCGTCGACGACGCAGCCGTGACCGTCCCCACGTGAGTCTTCCGGCTCTGCTGGTCGTCTTCGGCGTCACCGCCGTCGGCGCCTTCATCCAGGGATCGGTCGGGTTCGGCCTCAACCTCGTGGCCGCACCGATCCTCGTCCTGGTCGATGATCGCCTCGTGCCCGGGCCGGCCATCGCCGCGGCGTTGGTGCTGACCGCGCTCATGGCGATCCGTGACCGGAGCGGCCTCCACCTGGGAGAGATCCGCATCGCCCTGATCGGGCGGATCCCGGCCACGATCCTGGCGGCGCTGACCGTGGCACTGCTTCCGGAGAAGCCGCTGGCGATCCTCTTCGCCGTACTCGTGCTGCTCGCCGTGGCGATCACGGCAAGTGGCGTCCATGTCCGACCGACGCGGGCCACGCTGCTCGGTGCGGGTGCGCTCTCGGGCTACATGGCGACGGCGACGTCGATCGGCGGCCCGCCGATGGCCATGGTCTACGCCAACGAGGACGGCCGGCGGATGCGAGGGACCCTGGCCGGCTTCTTCCTCATCGGCACCTTCATGAGCCTGGGCGCGCTCGCCGCCACGGGCTCGTTCGGGCTCGAGGAGATCCGGCTCTCGGGGCTGGTCGTCCCGGGCATCGTCGTCGGCTTCTTGTGCTCCGCGGTCGGGGCGCGTCGGCTCGACGCCGGCCACACCCGCCCGGCCGTGCTCGCGGTCTCGGCGCTCTCCGCGCTCTCGGTCCTCGTCGAGACCCTCCTCTGACCGGAGACCTGGCGTCAGCGGGACGAACGACAGGCGGGAGAGGGAGTGCTGGCGTTCGCCCCGCCGACACCTCGGCCGATGACGATGGAGGCGTCTTGGGAGTTGGGAGGGCAGACGCCCCCACCATCACCGACCTTCCCTGGGAGCATCGAACCGTCGGACACCCGACTTGAGGGTGAATTGCCGGAATTCCGGGCGCATCCGGCAGTCGCGGTCACACCGGAAGCGAACGCGACGTCGTTCGACGCGTGCCAGCATGCGGACCATGACCTACGAGCACATCGCGTACGACGTCGAGGACCGGATCGCCACCATCACCCTCGACCGCCCTGACCGTCTCAACGCGTTCACGGTGACCATGCAGCGCGAGCTGGTCGACGCCTTCGACCGCATCGACGCCGACGACGATGTCCGGGTCGTGGTCGTCACCGGTCGCGGCCGTGGGTTCTGCGCAGGCGCCGATCTCGGCGGAGGCGGTGACACGTTCAACACGGGTGCCGCGGCAGGGGACGGGTCGGGTGCCGTGTCCGGTGGCGATCAATCGGAGATGGCCCACCGCGACGAGGGCGGCTTGCTGACGCTGCGGATCTTCGAGTGCACCAAGCCGGTGATCGCCGCCATCAACGGTGCCGCCGTGGGCGTCGGCGCGACCATGACGCTGCCGATGGACATCCGGCTGGCGTCGACGGCCGCGAAGTTCGGCTTCGTGTTCGCTCGCCGGGGCATCGTGCCCGAGGCGTGCTCGTCGTGGTTCCTGCCCCGGCTGGTGGGCATCAGCCAGGCCGCCGAGTGGTGCTACCGGGGGAGTGTCTTCAGCGCCGACGAGGCCCTCGCCGGTGGCCTCGTGCGCTCGGTCCACGAGCCCGACGACCTGCTTCCCGCGGCGATGGAGATCGCACGTGACATCGCGCAGAACACGTCCGCTGTCTCCGTCGCGCTGACCCGGGCGATGCTGTGGCGGATGTTGGGTGCCGACCACCCGATGGCGGCCCACGAGGTCGACTCGCCGGGCATCGCCTACCTCGGCAAGAGCGCGGACGCCCGCGAGGGCGTGGTGAGCTTCCTCGAGAAGCGCCCGGCCGAGTTCACCGACCGCGTGTCGGCCGATATGCCGCCGCACTACCCCTGGTGGGACGAACGCACCTTCCGCGGCTGATGCCCGCACCGGGCTGACCCCGGGTCGACGGAAGGATCTGGTGCCCGCCGGCGTTGTTCCGGGTTCTGCCCCGTGTGCGAGCCTACGAAGGCCCGATGTCCGCCCCCACCGCCCCCGCCCTCCCGACCGCTCCGCCCCGCGTCGACCTCGTGCTGCTCGGTGTCGCCGTGCT
>JBFJNI010000023.1:0-44670 GCA_041618235.1 Acidimicrobiales bacterium | reverse complement strand
CGTTCGACTTGCATGTGTTAAGCGCGCCGCCAGCGTTCGTCCTGAGCCAGGATCAAACTCTCCGTCAAGATCTTTGCGCTGATACTGATCATTGCTGATTGGTATCAGCGACTCGATCAATTGGTTGAGCGGCACCGGCCTGACTGACCGGCGCCTGCTGGCATCTATCTCTTTACGTTTTGGTCTTGGGTAGACCTTGTAGAAACTCAAAGATGACAGGTGCAAATACTATTCGTGCGATCACGCTCACCGAAGTGAGGGCGATCGCCCGCACTCGCACGTCATTCCTCTCTTCTGTTTTCAAGGAGCTCAAGTGGCAGTTGCCCCGAGGGGCTTTGCTGCCGGAGCGGGCAAGCTAGCGAGTGGCCTGACCCGATGCAAACTCGGTCCGTTGCGCGCAACCGAGGTTGCATTGCAGTGGACGTCGTCGCGGGGGCCGGTGGCCGGCGCTGACTTGACCGTTGCCTCGTTCCGGCCGGTGTGGCCGTGCGGGGCGAATGACCAACGTATCGACACCGCTGACCGGAGTCAACTTCACAGCGGAGATTTCTCGAGATCGAGGACCGCGTACTGCTTGCGGCCACGGGCCAGGAGGACGAAACGCCCGTGTCGGACGTCGTCGACGCCGATGGTGCCCTCCTGGTCGAGCCGACGTCCGGTGACCCGCACCGCGCCGTCGCGCAGGAACCGCCGCGCCTCGCTCTTCGACGACGCCAGCCCTGCTGCCGCCAGGCAGTCGACCGGATCCACGCCCTCGTCGAGGGAGCTGTCCGCCGGCAATCCCACGGTGGCGACCTCGGCCGCCACCACCTCCCATGCGGCGATCGACGCCTCGGTGGGGTCGCCCCCGAACAGGACAGCGGACGCCTCGGCCGCCGCGTCCGCCGCGTCGCGTCCGTGGACGAGGGCGGTGGCCTCGAGCGCGACCCGACGCTGGGCACCACGCTGGTGCGGCGCCTCGGCGTGTGCGGCGACCAGTTCCTCGATCTCGGTGACCGGCAGCATCGTGAGCTGGAGCAGGAATCGCTCGACGTCGCGGTCGTCGGCGTTCATCCAGTACTGGAAGAAGGCGTACGGCGAGGTCCGGTCGGGCGACAGCCAGATGGCATTGCCGGCCGACTTGCCGAACTTCGACCCGTCGGCCTGGGTCATGAGCGGCCAGGTGAAGGCGTGGGCCGACGCCTGCGATCGGCGTCGGATCATGTCGACGCCGGCGAGGATGTTCCCCCACTGGTCCGAGCCCCCGATCTGGAGCTCGACGCCCTCGTGGGCGTGCAGATGCCAGTAGTCGTTGGCCTGGAGGAGCATGTAGCTGAACTCGGTGTAGGAGATCCCGTGCTCGGACTCCACCCGGGCCTTGATCGACTCCTTGGCCAGCATCTGGTTCACCGTCACGTGCTTGCCGACGTCGCGGAGGAACTCGAGCACCGACACGCCCGCGGTCCAGTCGCGGTTGTCGACCACGTCGGCGACCTCGCCGACCACGGCCTCGACCTGGGCCCGGATGCCGGCGACGTTGGCCGCCAACGTCTCGTCGTCGAGCAGGTTGCGTTCCTCGGAACGCCCGCCGGGATCGCCGACCATCCCGGTGGCACCGCCGACGAGCGCCACCGGACGGTGGCCGGCGTCGGCGAATCGCCGCAGGACCAGCAGACCGATGAGGTTGCCGACGTGCAGGCTCGGTGCCGTCGGATCGCAGCCGTAGTACAACGAGATCGGCCCCTCGGCGAGTCGGGCGTCGAGCGCGTCGAGGTCGGTGCTGTCGTGCACCAGGTCCCGGGCGCGGAGATCGTCGAGGAGAGCACTCATGTGCGCATGTGAGTCGTCGACGGGGCCGTTCGTCCAGTCGGTTGGAGGAAACGGCCGCGGACACTCCCCTGCTGCCTGGTGTCCGGAGCCCGTCATGAGCGACCATCGCGGGGTGACCGCCCCCGAACCCCCCGAGACCGACGACCACTCGGTGGCCGGCCCAGGCCACTCGCCGCCCGCCCGCCGTCGGTCGATCCGACGCGTCGGCGTGCTCCTCGTGGTCGCCTCGTTCGTCGGCGTCTGGGGCTACGTCATGTACCTGTCGATCTTCGAGGGGCGGGCCGAGCCACGCGATCGGCTCGACGACACGCAATGGGTCGCGGCTGCCGAGGAGACCTGCGCCGAGTCGCTGGTCGTCCTCGACGACATGCCCTACGCCAGCGAGATCGATTCGCCGGCCGAGCGGGCCATGGTCCTCGATGCGGTCACCGATGAGCTCGAGGTCATGGTCACCCGGGTCCGGGGGCTGGTGCCGCCCGCTGACGCCGACGAGGCCCGGGCGGTGCGCCGGTGGCTCGACGACTGGGACGAGTTCAACCGCAATCGCCGCGCGTACGCCGACCGCTTCCGAGCGGGTCTCGACGAGCCGTTCCGCGTCACCGACCGGGCCGGCTACCAGATCGACGTCCTGATCCGGGACTTCGCCGTCATCAACATCATGGAGAGCTGCGCCCCACCCGGCGACGTCGGCTGATCCTACATCGCGATCATCGCGCAACTGTATGATTGCACGTCGGATGGCGACGGCCTAGGGTCGCCGGATGCGCATCTGCATCCTCGGGGGGACCCGTTTCATCGGCCGGACCATCGTCGAGCACCTCCGCCTCGACCACGAGCTGCTTCTGGTCCACCGCGGTGAGACCGAGCCCGACGGGCTGCCGGATGTCCCCCACCTGCATGCCGACGTGCACCGGCTGACCGAGGGCGAGACCGTGGCCCGGCTCGCCGACTTCGACGCCGAGGCCGTCCTCGACTGCCGTGCGATCGGCGCAGCGGACACCGACGCCGCGCTGGCCGCGTTCCCCGGCGACGGCCGGAGGTTGGTCGTCCTGTCCAGCATGGACACCTACCGGGCCTACGGCTCGCTCCACGCCGGAATCGTCACGGATGCGGTACCACTCGACGAGTCGTCTCCGGTCCGACCCGAGCGTTACCCGTACCGGGGCACGATCGAGGGCATGGACGACTACGAGAAGCTCGACGTCGAGCCTCGGTGGCTCGAACGGGGCGGGGTCGTCGCCCGGTTGCCCATGGTCACCGGTCCCCATGACGTCCAGCGGCGGCAGGACTTCATCCTGCGGCGATTGCGCCACGGCCGCACCCGCATCCCCATCGGGGTGGGGAACGCGCTCCTCACCCACGGCGACGTCGATGACGTGGCCCGGGGCATCCGGGCGATCATCGAGGCCGACGCGGCGGACGTCGAGGGTGAGATCTTCAACTTCGGCGAGGCCCGGACCCCGACCATGCGCCTGCGCGCCCAGCAGATCCTCGACGCGGCCGGGCACGGCGACGTCGAACTGGTCACGGTGCCCGACGAGTCCCTCCCCATCGACCTGGGCATCACGGGCGCCATGCACCAGCCGCTCCTGGTCTCGTCGGCGAAGGCGTCGAGCGTGCTGGGATGGACGCCGTCCGATCCGGCCGAGACGCTGGCCCGCACCGTCGCCTGGCACGTCGAGCACCCGCCGGCCACCGACAGCGACGACTTCTCGACCGATGACTCGGCCCTGGCCGCCGTCGCGACGCCGGCCGCGCCCCGCGGCTGACGCTCAGGGCCGACGGCCGCCCCGACGGCGACGCTCGTGGTCGGGCAGCTGGGCCCACTCGGCCTCGGCGTGCATCGCCCCGAAGGCCGCCAGGCGCTCCTCGGACAGCTCGCCACGCTCGACCGCAGCCCGGACCGCACACCCCGGCTCGTGATCATGGGTGCAGTCCGAGAAACGGCACTCGGTCCGGAGCTCGTCGATGTCGGGGAACGTGGCATCGATCGAGTCGGCGTCGGTGTAGAGGCCGATGGCCCGCACCCCTGGCGTGTCGACCACGAGCCCGCCGCCCGGCAGCAGGTGGAGCTCGCGTCGGGTCGTGGTGTGACGGCCCTTGGCGTCGAAGGCCCGGACGTCTCCGGTCAGCGCGACCTCGTCGCCGGCGAGCGCGTTGAGCAGCGTGGACTTCCCGGCACCGGACTCGCCGAGGAGCACGACGGTGCCGCCGGCCACCTCCTCCAACAGCTCGACGATGCCCTCGCCGGTCACGGCCGAGACGGCGATGACCTGGAGACCGGCGTGCTCGTCGAACAGCTCGTCGCGGGCGGCACCGGGGTCATCGTGCAGGTCGGCCTTGGTCAGGACCACCAGTGGCTCGGCGTCGGCGTCCCAGGCCTGAGCCACGGCGCGGAGGACCCGGCCGGACTTCATCGGCCGGTCGAGGCCCAGCACCACGAGGACACGATCGAGGTTGGCGGCGAGCACCTGCTCGCCCTCCCCCACCGGGTCGGCCCGTCGCAGCGCGTTGCGTCGCTCGAGCACGACGGCGACCTCGCCGTCGACGACCGTCACCCAGTCGCCCACCACCGGGGTGCCCACCCGGTCGGCCCGTGTCTTCGCCGACACGACCTCGTCGGCGAGGGCGACCTGCACCCATCCCCGGTCCTGTCGGACGACCCGGCCCGGCGCACCGTCGTGGGCGGCCGCGAGGGCGGCCCAGCCGTCGTCCCAACCGAGCTCGGCGAGACCGGTCACGCGAGGGAGAGCTCGTCGAGCACAGCCAGGCCCCGACGCACCATGCGATGGGTGCCCTCGTCGAGGTCGTAGTCGACGAGGTTGGCCAGGTCGACCCAGCGGATGTCGGTCGACTCGTGGTTGCCCGGCGGTTCGGCGCCATCGGGCGCGACGACCAGGAAGCGCACGTCGAGGTGCAGGTGGGGGCCGTCGGCCGGCGGATCGACCTCGTGGACGTCGAGGTCGATGGGCTCGGGGTGCACGACGAGGCCGTCGATCCCGGTCTCCTCGATGGCCTCGCGCAGCGCGACGGCTGCGAGGTTCGCATCGCCGTCGCAGTGACCACCCGGTTGGAGCCAGCGCTCGAGCTTCCGGTGGTGCAGGAGGATCACGTGCTCTCCGGGAGGGTCGAACACCAGCGCGGATCCGGTCAGATGCCCGAGTCGGCACGAGCGGTGGAGCGCATCGTCGTGGTCGGCGAGGAAGTCGAGGATCGTGCGACGGTGCGTCTCGGCCTCGACATCGACCCGTGCGCGCTCGATGGCGGCACGTGCGACCTCGAGATCATCGACCGGAGCGAGGGCAGTGGTGTCGGTGGCGAGGAATGCAGCAGAGTCGACGGGCACGAAGCGCAGGCTAGAGCGCACACCGGTTCGGTCAGCGGCGACTGACGTTCGGGTCGCCGGCCACGTACCAACGCCACGGATGCTCGGCCCCCTTGCTGAGTCCGACCCGGGTGGTCTGGATCACCTCTCGTGGCCGCTCGGCGGCATCATCCACGATCGTCATCGTCGGCGCGGTCACCAGGTCGTGGCCGTCATGGGTCCCCTCGATGCCCAGTGCCTGGGCCAGCTTGGCCGGGCCGGAGCACAGGTCGCGGTCGCGCCGCGCCGCCGGCCCACGTCGGGCTCGCATCTCGTCGAGGCCGACGACCGGCGCCAACGCGCGGATGAGCACGGCGACGCCCTCCCCCTCGCCGCCACACACCGCGTTGGCGCACCAGTGCATGCCGTAGGAGAAGTAGACGTACAGGTGGCCGCCGGCGTCGAACATGGTGGCGTTGCGGTCGGTACGACCGCGGTAGGTGTGCGCGCCCGGGTCGATGGGGCCGCAGTAGGCCTCGGTCTCGACGATGCGGCCGGCGGTGTCGCCGTGGACGAGCACCTTCCCGAGCAGATCGGGAGCCACCTCGCGCGGGTCCCGCTCGTAGAACGAGCGGCCGAGACGCGTGCCGAGCGGCTCGATCAACCGGTCAGCCCTCGGCGAAGACCGCTCGGAACTCCGCCGGCACCGGCACCGTCTCGGCGGTGCCGGTCCGCACGGCCACGTAGGTGATGGTGGCGTCGAACACGGCGTCGCCGGCCTTCGTTCCGTGGAAGCCGACGTCGAACGAGGTGTTGCCCCACCGCTCGACCGCACATCGGATCAGCACCTCGTCACCGAGACGGGCCGACGCCGACCACGTGAGCGTCGCCGCCTTGACCATGACGTCCCACCAGACGTCCTCGAGTCCGGCGCCGGCCTCTCGGAAGAAGCCGTCGGCGACGTCGTCACACCAGGCGAGGTACACGGCGTTGTGCACCACCCGCTGCATGTCGCACTCGTAGTACCGGACCTCGAAGACCTGCTCCACGGCGTGCAGCCTGCCAGCCTCAGCCCGACAGCTCGTCGACCCGGCCGCGATCGGTGGCGAGGCGCTGACGGAAGCGGACGATCTGGTCGGCGACCGGACCCGGACCGGCGCCACCTCGGGTGGTTCGCTGGGTGACCGGCACGCCTGGTTCGAGCAGACGAGCCGCATCGGGTCCCAACTGCGGGTGCGCCGTCACCAGCGCGGCCAGCGGGGTCTCGCCGTCGAGCGCGTCGCGCACCAGCCCGCCGACGATGGCGTGCGCATCGCGGAAGGGCGTGCCGTTGCGGACGAGGAACTCGGCCAGGTCGGTGGCCGCCGCGCCAGGGGCATCGGCGGCCTCGGCCATGCGCTCGGGCTCGAAGGTCAGCGTCGCGTACATGCCCGCGGTGGCGCGGAGGGCGAGGCGGACCTGGTCGACAGCATCGAAGATCGGCTCCTTGTCCTCCTGGAGGTCGCGGTTGTAGGCGATGGGCAGTCCCTTGAGCGTGGCGAGCAGACCCGTCAGGTTGCCGATGATGCGGCCGGCCTTGCCGCGCGCCAGCTCGGCGATGTCGGGGTTCTTCTTCTGCGGCAGCATCGACGAACCCGTGGAGTAGCCGTCGTCGAGTCGGACGAAGCCGAACTCGTCGCTGCTCCAGAGCACGATCTCCTCGCCGGTCCGTGACAGGTGGATCCCGATCATGGTGAGCGCGAAGAGCGACTCGGCCACGAAGTCCCGATCGCTCACGGCGTCGAGACTGTTGTCGAACACCCCCGCGAAGCCGAGGTCGGCCGCCGTGCCCTCGGGGTCGAGCGGCAGCGACGACCCGGCCAGGGCGCCGGCGCCGAGCGGTGAGACGTCGAGCCGGCGACGGGCGTCGAGGAGACGGTCGACGTCGCGGGCCAACGTCCACGCATGGGCCAACAGGTGGTGGGCCAGCAGCACGGGCTGGGCGCGCTGGAGATGCGTGTACCCCGGGAGGTAGACGTCGCCGGCTTCCTCGGCGCGAGCGAGCAGCACGTCTTGGAAGGCCAGAACGTCGCGGGCGACGGCGAGCAGCTCGCGCTTGGCCCAGAGGCGCAGATCGGTGGCCACCTGGTCGTTGCGGCTGCGACCCGTGTGGATCTTCGCGCCGGCGGGGCCGGCGAGCTCGGTGACCCGGCGCTCGACGGCGGTGTGGATGTCCTCGTCGCTCTCGACGAACACGAACGAGCCGTCCTCGAGCTCGGCCTCGACTCGGTCGAGTGCGTCGAGGACGGTGGTGACCTCGGCATCGCCGAGGATGCCCACCCGACCGAGGCCACGAACGTGGGCGCGACTGCCGGCGATGTCGTCCGGCGCCAGTCGGCGATCGAACGGCAGGCTCACGGTGTACGCCATCAGGTCCTCGGCCGGGCCCGACTCGAACCGGCCGTGCCACAGGGTGTGGGAGGAAGACGGCTCGTCGGTCATCGGCGCGTCCCCGAGCCCGTCTGGGAGCCGGGACCCTGACGCTGCGACCACGTCTCGATGCCGAGGCCCCACAGCCGCACGAAGCCGGCGGAGTCCTCGTGTCGGAAGCTGTCCTCGGCGTCGTAGGTGGCCAGGCCGTAGTCGTACAGCGAGTGTGGCGACCGACGGCCTTCGACCTCGCACTTGTTGGGCTCGAGGTGGAGCCGCACCTCGCCGGTGACGTGCTTCTGCGACTCGGCGATGAAGGCGTCGAGCGCCTCGCGCAGCGGCGAGAACCACAGACCGTCGTAGACCAGCTCCGCGTAGCGGGACTCGAGGCGGTACTTCTCGCGCTGGAGGTCACGCTCGAGGCAGATCGACTCGAGGTCGACGTGGGCCTTGATCAGGGCAAGCGACGCCGGGCACTCGTAGGTCTCCCGGCTCTTGATCCCGACCCGTCGGTTCTCGACCATGTCGATGCGGCCCCAGCCGTACGCCCCGACGATCGTGTTGACCTCGTCGATCACCTCGGCCGGCGTCTTGTCCTCGCCGTCGATCGAGGTCGGCATGCCCTCCGTGAAGCCGATGACCAGGTCGCGCGGCTCGGAGGCCGTCTGCTCGGTGAGGAGCCACACGCCCTTCGGCGGCGTGGCCCACGGGTCCTCCATCTCGCCGCACTCGATCGCCCGTCCCATCAGGTTGTCGTCGATGGAGTACACCTTCTCCTTCGTCGCCTGGATCGGGATGTCGTGGTCGTAGGCGTAGAGGATGGACTCCTCGCGGGTCATCCCCCAGTGCCGCACCGGCGCGAGGATCTCGAGATCGGGTGCCAGCGCACGGGTGGAGACTTCGAAGCGCACCTGGTCGTTGCCCTTGCCGGTGCAGCCGTGGCCCACCGCGTCGGCGCCGTGGAACCGGGCGGCCTCGACGAGGTGCTTGACGATCACGGGCCGTGACAACGCCGACACGAGCGGATACCGGTTCTCGTACATGGCGTTGGCTCGCAGCGCGGGAAAGCAGAAGTCGCGGGCGAACTCCTCGCGCTCGTCGACCACGACGGCTTCGACGGCACCGGCAGCGAGCGCCCGCTGCTTGACGACGTCCCAGTCGTCGGAGGCCTGGCCGACATCGACGGCGAGCGCGATGACCTCCACGCCTTCGTGCTCGATCAGCCAGCGGACGGCGACGGAGGTGTCGAGACCGCCGCTGTAGGCGAGGACGACTCGCTTGGCCATGGGAATGCTCCTGTTGTGGGTGATGGTCGGTGGTGCTGCGGGGTGTGCCTGGTGCCTGGTGCCTGGTGCCTGGTGCCTGGTGCTTCGACGATGCAACTACGCCCGGCGTCGGGAGCGCCAGCGAGCAGCCGGCACGGCTCCGGCGGAGCCGGAGACCCTGAGCACGGTCACAGACCGGCGAGGTCGGAGATGCGGTGGGCGACGGCGGCGCCGGTGCTGGACTCGGCGACGATGAGCAGGACGGTGTCGTCGCCGGCGACGGTGCCCAGCACCTCGGAGAGGCCGGCGCGGTCGAGGGCGGAGCCGACGACGTGGGCCGAGCCGGGCGGGGTCCGGAGCACGACGAGGTTGTGACTGTGGCTGACCTCGACGACCCATTCGGAGCAGACGCGGCGCAGGTGGTCCTCGGGGGCGACGGCCTCCTTCGGCATGGCGGGCACGGCGTAGACGGTCTCGCCGCCCGGCACCCGGACCTTGATGGCGCCGAGGTCTTCGAGGTCGCGCGACACCGTCGCCTGGGTGGCGATGACGCCGTCGGCGGCGAGGAGGTCGACGAGCTGCTCCTGGGTCGAGACGGCGTTCTCCTCGAGCAAGCGCTGGATGCGGTGCTGGCGCTGGGGCTTGTTGAGCCGGGACCCGCGAGGCGCGGTACGGGGTTCGGTGCTCATCCCAGCGACCCGATCTCGTGCAGCCACCGGTACAGACCGATCATGGCGTGCATCCGGTTGTGGGCCTGACCGATCATGCGCGACTGCGGGCCGTCGGCGACCGAGGCCGAGACCTCCTCGCCACGGTGGGCCGGGAGGCAGTGCATGAAGATGGCGGTGTCGGGAGCGGCGCCCATGACGTCGTCGTCGACCTGGAAGCCCTCGAAGGCCTGGTGGCGGGCGGCCGCCTCGGCTTCCTGGCCCATGGACGCCCAGACGTCGGTGTGGACGGCGTCGGCGCCGGTGACGGCTTCGGCGGGGCGATCGGTGACGACGAGTGAGCCGGCGTCGGGGTCGAGGCCGACCAGCTTCAGCCGGTCGATGTCCTCGTCGGTGGGGCCGTAGCCGGACGGACAGCCGAGGCGGACCTGCATCCCGCTCATGGCCGAGGCGAGCGCCAGGCTGCGGGCCACGTTGTTGTAGTCGCCGATCCAGGCGACGGTCCGACCCGAGAGGCCCCCCCATTCCTGCTGCATCGTCAGCAGGTCGGCGATGGCCTGGCAGGGATGCCCGAGGTCGGAGAGCAGGTTGACGACCGGGATCGTGGCCGACGCTGCGAGATCGTCGAGCAGCCCATGATCGAAGACCCGGGCGCCGAGGAGCGCGTGGTAGCCGGACAGAACCCGAGCGACGTCACCGGCGGGCTCGCGACTGCCGATGGCGACCTCGCCCTTGGTGAAGGTGATGGGGTGGGCACCCAATCTCACGGCAGCCGCCTCGGCCGAATGGCGGGTTCGGAGGCTGGGCTTCTCGAAGTAGTAGGCGACGGTCTGGCCCACGAGGAAGTCGGGGCCGGTGCCGGCGCAGAGCTCGAGGACACGGGCCAGCTCGCCCGGCGAGAGGTCGTCGACCTCGAGGAAGTGGCGGAGCTTCATCGGCGAGATCACGACCCGGCCCCCGTCGGAGCGATGGTGGCAGCGATGATCGCCACGGCCTCGTCGATCTCCGCGTCGGACACCGTGAGCGCCGGCGCCAGCCGCAGGGCGGTGTCGGTGATGCCGTTGACCACGAGGCCGGCGTCGAGCAGCTCGCCGGCGATGGCCTTGGCGCTGCGCCCGGCCCGGTCGGTGTCGAGCTCGACGGCGATCAGCAGTCCGAGGCCCCGGGTGCCCAGGACGCCGTCGAGGGCCTCGAGCGCCGAGCGGAGCCGGTCGCCGGCCTTGCGGGCGAGTCCCGGGGCATCGAGCCGGCGCATCTCGCCGAGCACGGCCTTGGCGGCCGACGCCGCCAGCGGCTGGCCGCCGTAGGTGGTGGCGTGATCGCCGGGCTCGAAGGCGGCTGCGACGTCGACCTTGGCCGAGCATGCGCCGATCGGGACGCCGTTGCCGAGTGCCTTGGCCATGGTCACGACGTCGGGCTGGACGCCGAAGTGCTGGAATCCGAACCACTCGCCGGTGCGACCGAGGCCGGTCTGGACCTCGTCGACCATGAAGAGGATCCCGCGCTCGCGGCACAGCCGCTCGACGCCCTGGAAGTACTCGGTGGTGGCCGGATTGACGCCACCCTCGCCCTGCACGGGTTCGAGCAGCACCGCGGCGACCGTCGCATCGAGCGACCGCTCGAGCTCGTCGAGGTCGTTCCACGGCACATGGCGGAAGCCCTCTGGCAGCGGCTGGAACGCCTCCCACTTCTGGGGCTGGCCCGTGGCGTGCAGCGTGGCGAGGGTGCGGCCGTGGAAGCTGGAGAACGCGCACACCACGTCATGCCGGCCGCGACCGCCGAACTTGCGGGCCAGCTTGATGGCGGCCTCGTTGGACTCGGCGCCCGAGTTGCAGAAGAAGGTCTGGTAGTGGGGCGAGTCGTCGTTGCCGGCGCGCAGCAGCTCGTCGAGTGCGACCGCGACCTCCCAGCCCGGTTCGGTGCCGAACAGGTTCGACACGTGCAGCAGGGTCCGGGCCTGCTCGGCCAGCGCGTCGGCCACCACCGGGTTGGCATGCCCCAGCGACGTGACGGCCAGGCCCGACAGGAAGTCGAGGTAGCGCTTGCCCTCGCCGTCCCAGAGCTCGCTGCCGGCACCCCGCACGAAGCGCACGGCGGGCGGCCCGTAGGTGGGCATCAGCGGACAGTGGTCGAGCGTGTCGGGCGCGCCCATCGCCGCAGCGTGGGTCTCAGCGGTCATGGATTGCTCCCCTGTCCGGGATTCCAGCGGGTGATCATGGTGCCGACGCCCTCGTCGGAGAACAGCTCGAGGAGCACGACGTGGGCCAGGCGGCCGTCGACGAGATGGGCCGAGGGGACGCCACGCTCGACGGCCTGGATGGCGGCATCGATCTTCGGGATCATGCCGCCGGTCAGCTCGCCGTTGCTGATCTTGGCTCGCAGCTCGTTGACCGACGCGGTGCGGATGAGCGACGACGGGTCGTCGACGTCGGCCAGCAGACCGGCGACGTCGGTGAGGTAGATGACCTTCTCGGCCTCGAGCGCAGCCGCCAATGCACCGGCCACGGTGTCGGCGTTGATGTTGTACGCCTGCCCGTCGGCCGAGCCGCCGATGGTCGAGACCACCGGGATCAGGTCCTCGGCCAGGAGCTGGTGGAGGATCGTGGGGTTCACCGACTCGACGTCGCCGACGAAGCCGAGCTCGGGATGGCGGGCGACCGACGTGATGAGCCCGCCGTCCTCGCCGGACAACCCGACCGCCAGCGGGCCGTGGGTGTTGATGGCGCCGACGATGTCGCGGTTGACCTTGCCGACGAGGACCATGCGGGCGACGTCGAGCGTGTCGGCATCGGTGACGCGGAGGCCGTCGCGGAACTCGGACTCGATGCCGAGACGGCCGAGCAGCTCGCCGATCTGCGGCCCGCCGCCGTGGACCACGACCGGTCGGATGCCGACCGCCCGCAGGAGCACCATGTCGTCGGCGAACGACGCCGCCAACGCCGGGTCGACCATGGCGTTGCCGCCGTACTTGACGACCACGACCTTCTGACGGAACCGCTGGATGTACGGGAGGGCCTCGAGCAGGACCTCGGCTCGCTTGGTCGTCGAAGCTACTGCGCCACTCATGGCATGAGCCCGACGAGTGGAAGGGCGGTGGTCTCGGGCAGACCGGCCAACAGGTTGGCGCACTGGACCGCCTGGCCCGACGTGCCCTTCACCAGGTTGTCGATGGCCGACAGCACGAGGACGGTGTCGGTCCGCTCGTCGAAGCGGGCGGTGAGGTGGGCCGTGTTGGCCCCCTGTGTGGCCTTGGTCGACGGGATGCGATCGCTGACCACGATGCAGTCGTCGTCGGCGTAGGCGGCACGCAGGCAGTCCATGAGCGTGGCCGTGTCGCAGGAGCCGGTCGGCGTGGCGTACGCGGTGGTGGCGATGCCCCGGTTCATCGGCGCGAGGTGCGGGGTGAACAGGACCTGCGCCCCGGTGGCCTGCTCGATCTCGGGCGTGTGGCGGTGGTTCAGCAGCCCATAGGCGGCGAAGTTCTCGTCGACGGCGCAGAACGTGGTGTTGTCCTTGGCCGGCCGACCAGCGCCGCTCACGCCGGTGGCGGCGTTGACGATGACGCCGGTGGTCTCGACGAGACCCGCACGCACCAGCGGTGCGATGGCCAGGGCGGCACCGGTCGGGTAGCAGCCTGCGACGGCCACCAGGTCGGTGGCCAGGATCTCGTCGCGGAACAGCTCGGGGATCCCGTAGGCGGCGTCGGCCAGCAGCTCGGGAGCGGCGTGCTCCGCGCCGTACCACTGCGGGTAGAGGGCCGGATCCTTGAGGCGGAAGTCGGAAGCGGCGTCGATGATCCACTTCACCCGACCCCGCAGGTCCGGGACGATCGACTGGCTGATGCCGTGCGGGAGACCCAGGAACACCAGGTCGAGGCCGGAGCAGTCGGCCGCGCCGGCGGCGGTGAACACCAGGTCGGGGTAGGCCGCGGCCAGGCCCGGGTACAGGTCGGCCACCGCGGTGCCCGCCTGGCTGTCGGCACCGGCGAGGCGGACGTCGAACTCCGGGTGGGTGGCGAGGATGCGCAACAGCTCCGAGCCGGCGAAGCCGGAGGCGCCGAGGATGCCGACCGAGATCATGCCGACACCCTACACACCCTCCTGCATGACTATGCAACCGATTGGATATTGACGGCGAGCGCTACTCGTCTGCGCCGTGGGCCCGGTAGCGGTGGCTGATGTTCGACCCGCGGTCGGCCGGCGGCTTCAGGTCGATGACGACCCGGCACTCCGGATCGCCGACCGCGATGCGCTCCTCGAGCGTCACGCTGACCTCGCCCTGACTGGCGGCCGCGATGCTCCCGAAGACGCCCGACGTCATGCGGCACAGGCTCGGCGAGTGCTGCACCTTGTCCCCGAAGGGACAGCGACGGTTGCCGAGCACGATGCGCTCGTCGGTCGCCTCGATGACGAAGAACTCACCGTCGATCGCGTGCTTGAGCCGCAGGAAGCAGTCGGAGAGCTGCTCGGGCCCCATCTGGCCGACGATCTGCTTGGCCTGGCGGTACTCCGCCTCCATCTGGGTGCCGACGTCGGTGGCCACCTGAGCGACCGCGGCTTCGCCCATGCTCGGACCGGCCAACCGCTCAATCGAGTTGGCCAGCTGGACCACCAGCGCTCGGAGGAACGTCTCGCGACCGAACCCTCCGGCCGGCAGGGCTTCGTCGAGCAGCGGCAGTCGACCGGTCTTCGACGGCGCGGGGTCGATGCTGGGCGACTCGGGGCGGGTCACGTCGAGCACCGTCCGGACGATCGACCCACCCCCTCCGTCGCGCACTGCGGTCTGCAGCGACTTGGTCATGGCACTGGCGATGAACAGGCCTCGCCCGCCCGTCTGGTCGACGCTGGGGACCTGGGACAGGTCGAAGTCGAAGCCGGGACCGAGGTCACGCACCTCGAGCACGGGCGACTCCTCGGGCCACGAGAGGGTCACCCAGGCGGGGCCCGGCGCATGACGGACGACGTTCGACAGGACCTCGGAGACGACGACCTCGGCCGAGTCGACGTCGGAGTCCTCGTCGGCGTGGCGACGGAGGTAGGCGCCGACCTCCTTGCGCAGATTCGCGATGGCCAGTTGGTCGCCGGCGTCGAGGTACCACTCCATGAGAGTGACCGTACCCCTCGCCCCGGCGTTTCAGCCCTTCGACGCGAGATCGGCCGCGCGGTGCTCGACCCACGGCAGTGAACCCCGATGGCCGCACACCTGCCACCACCCGCGCAGGCCGCGCTCGACCGCCGGCCGATCGACCGCGACGGCGAGCAGGTTCACTGGTCCGTCGAACTGCACCGCCACGAGCTCGGCGGTGGCCTCGAGCCACACGACCCGCCACGGGTCCTCGTCGGACGCACCGAACCACCGTGACCCGAACTCGACCTCGAGCGGACCACATCGCCGGTGATCAGCCGCTCGGAACGACTCCTCGGAGGTCCACTGCATCAACGGCGACCCTACCCCATGGATCGAACACCTGTTCGCTCCAACGCACGCCCGTCCCGATGGTCAACCGCGCAGGGTCGCTCCGTGGGCGCCGGCGACGGCCTCGATGATCCTGGTGCGCACGTCACCGACCTCGGCGTCGGTGAGGGTCCGATCGGTGGCCTGGAGACGCACCGCATAGGTGAGCGAACGGCGGCCGTCGGCCACCCCACTCCCCCGGTAGGTGTCGAACAGCCGCACATACCCGAGCAGATCGGCGGCGGCCGTCTCGATGGTGGCGGCGACGTCGGTGGCCGAGATGCCCTCGGCCACCTCGAAGGCGAGGTCGATGTCGGACGAGGGGAAGCGACTCACCCGCGTGTAGGTCGGGTCGCCATGCGGGTGGGCCAACAGACGGTCGAGGTCGATCTCGAGCCATGCCACTCGACCGGGGATGTCGTAGGCCTCGAGCACGTCGGGGTCGACCTCGCCGACGGAGCCGACGACCTCGCCCTCGACACGCGCCACTGCAGAGCGTGTGGGGTGCATGGCCGGCATCTCGGCGTTGGCGACGTCGGCGTTCGGCACCACCAGGCCCTCGCAGAGGGTGCGCCACACGGCGACCGCTTCGGTGGCGTCGCCGCCCGCGATGATCACGGCCACGACCTCGCGCTCGTCGGGGAGCTCGGCCGAAGGGTCGGAGGGCCGCCGGAACACGTGCCCGATCTCGAACAGCGCGATGTCGTCGTTGCGATGGCTCACGTTGTGGCGCACCGACTTCAGCAAGCCGGGCAACAGGGAGGTGCGCAGCACCGACTCCTCGGCCACCAGTGGGTTCGTGATGGTGATGCCGTCGCCCGGGAGCCCGGCGCGCTCGAGATCACCCGGCGCGAGGAACGGCATCGGCGCGGCCTCGCACAGGCCGCGGCCGGCCAAGAGGTTGCGGATGACCCGCCGCTCCTGCTGTCGACGGGTGAGCCCGCCCGACAACGTCGACACCGGCATCGTCTTGCCGAGTCGGGCGTAGCCGTACATGCGGGCGACTTCCTCCACGACGTCGACCTCGGTGTCGGAGTCGAGGCGATACGTGGGCAGCGCCACGGTCATCGACTCACCGTCGGCTCCGAGCTCGGTGGTGAATCCGATGGGGTCGAGGAGGTCCTTCATCTCCTGGACCGAGAACTCGGAGCCGAGGAGCGCGTTGACACGACCGGGCCGGACTTCGATCGGCGTGCGGTCGGGCAGTCGGCCGCGTTCGTCGACCATGCCCTCGGCCGCCGTGCCGGCCGCGGCCCCGAGCAGTTCGATGAAGCGATCCTGGGCCAGGTCGATGGCGGCGTGGTCACAACCTCGCTCGAAGCGGGCCGATGCCTCGGAGCGCAAGCCGAGCCGGCGGGCGGTCTTGGCGACGGGCATGCGCTCGAACCACGCCATCTCGACGACCACGTCGGTGGTCGCCTCGGAGATCTCGGTGTCGGCACCGCCCATCACGCCGGCGAGCCCGATCGGCACGTCGTCGGCATCGCAGATCAGCAGGTCGACATCGCTCAGGGTGCGCTCGACGTCGTCGAGGGTCAGCAGTGATTCTCCCTCGATGGCTCGACGGACGCGGAAGCCCGCACCGGACGACGAGCGGGCGGCCAGCGCCGCGAGGTCGTAGGGATGCGACGGCTGACCGAGCTCGAGCATGACGTAGTTGGACACGTCGACGATGTTGTTGATGGGCCGCATGCCCAGCAGCGTCAGCCGGTTGGCGATCTTGGGGTCGGATGGCCCGACCGTGACGCCCTGCAGCACGCGGGCGGTGAACCGGCCGCACCGCTCAGGGTCGAGGATCTCGACCGAGATGAGGTCGGCCGCCTTGGCCGAGCCGGTGGGCACGGAGGGCGTCGGCAGCGAGAAGGGAAGTCCGAGCCGAGCCGCGAGGTCGCGCGCCACCCCAGCGACCGACATGGCGTCGGGCCGGTTCGGGTTGATCTCGAGGTCGTAGAGGACGTCGGCCTCGACGCCCAGGGCGTCGATGAGCGCGTCGCCGAGGGTGAGCGAGTCGGGGAGGATCAGGATGCCGCCGGCGTCGCCGGGGAGGTTGACCTCGACCGGGCTGCACAACATCCCGTTGGACCACTCGCCCCGCTTCTTGGCCCGCTTGATCTCCATGCCGTTCGGCATGACGGTGCCCACCGTCGCCAGTGGGACCAGATCGCCCACCGCCATGTTGAACGCCCCGCAGCAGATCTGCAGGGGCTCGCCGTCTCCGGTGTCGACGTCGACGATCTGCATGCGGTCGGCGTTGGGATGCGCCTTGAGCTCGAGCACCTCGGCCACGATGATGCCGTCGAGGCCCTCGCCGAGGAGGTCCATCGATTCGACCGCCATGCCGAGGTCGCCCATGACGAGGCCGAGCTCCTCGGGGTCGGTGTCGTCGGGGATCGGCGTGAACTCGCGGAGCCAGGAGAGGAGAACCTTCATCAGTGCTGCTGCTCCCTAGAACTGGCGGAGGAATCGGACGTCGTTGGTGATGAGCTCTCGCATGTCGTCGACACCGGCCTTGGTGTTGGCCAGGCGCTCGATGCCGAAGCCGAACGCGAACCCGCTGAACTCCTCGGGGTCGATGCCGCAGTTGCGCAACACGTTGGGGTGCACCATGCCGCAACCACCGAGCTCGAGGAACGAGCCGTCGGGGCGGATGATGTCGAACTCGGCCGACGGCTCGGTGAACGGGAAGTACGACGGCCGCAGGCGCGACGAGAACTCGCCGCCGAAGTAGGCCTTGGTGAAGCGGTCGATGGTGCCGGCGAGGTCGGTGAGGGTGATGCCCCGGTCGATGACGAGACCCTCGATCTGGTGGAAGACCGGGAGATGGGTGGCGTCGGCCGTGTCCTGGCGGAACGTCCGGCCGGGCATCACCGAGTAGATCGGCGGCGCCTGTTCCTGCATCACCCGGACCTGCACCGGCGACGTGTGGGTCCGCAGCAACGTGCGGCCCGGCTCGCCGAAGTCGACGTAGAGCGTGTCGTACATGTCGCGGGCCGGATGACCCTCGGGGAAGTTGAGGGCCTCGAAGTTGTAGAAGTCGGTCTCGACCTCGGGACCTTCGGCCACGGTGAAGCCCAGGCCGACGAAGACGTCCTCGAGCTCCATGATCGCCTGCGTGACCAGGTGGAGATGCCCGGCTCGGCCGCGGGTGGTGACCTCGGTGAGGTCGAGGCGGTCGGCTTCGTACTGGGCGGCCCGCTCGGCCTTGCTCAGGTCATGGCGCCGATCGGCAGCCACGGCCTCGAGCGCCGTGATGGCCTCGTTGACGGCTTGACCGACCGACTTGCGCTCGTCGGGCTCGAGCCGGCCGAGCTGCTTCTTGAACGCCTTGAGCGAGCCCTTCTTGCCGAGCGTGGCCCGTTCGGCGTCGTCGAGGGCGTCGACCGACGCGGCACCCTCGATCTGGGTGCGCGCCTCGGCGGCGATGCGGTGCAGCTCATCGATCATGGTGGACAAACCCTGCCCGACCGGGACCCGTGCCACCAAGCACGTTGTCGTTCAGCGGTGGGCCAGCTCGAAGGCGTCGGTGGGGATCGTGAAGGTGAAGGTGCAGCCCGCCCCCACCTGGGAGGTCGCGGTGAGTTCGCCGCCGTGGGCCTCGACGAGGCCCCGGCTGATCCAGAGGCCGAGGCCGGTGCCGGTTGGGCGGCCGTGGTCGCGGCGGAAGAACTTGGTGAAGACCTTGGGCAGATCGGATTCGGGGATGCCCTCGCCCTGGTCGGTGACCGACACGGCGACGACGCCGCCGGCGACCTCGCCCGTGACTCGCATACCAGCCGGGTTGCCGTACTTGGCGGCGTTCTCGACCAGGTTGGTGAGGACCTGCTCGAGCTTGTCGGGGTCGGCGTAGACCTGGGGGACATCACCGACGTCGACCGAGCAGTCGAGCGCGGGATAGGACATCCCGACCTTCTCGACCACGGTGGTGGCGAGGTCGGCGACGTCGATCATCTGACGGCGGAGCACGAGGCGTCCGGTCTCGAGCCGGCTGATGTCGAGCAGCTCGGTCACGAGGCGGGTGACCCGATCGGCATCGTGGTGGACCTGCTCGAGCATCTCGCGCTTCTTGGCGTCGTCGATGCGGTCCCACCGGTTGAGCATCAGCGACACGTACCCCTTCACCGAGGTGAGCGGTGAGCGGAGTTCGTGCGAGACGGTGGACACGATGGCGATGCCCGACTTGTCGGACACCGGCCGGGCGCACAGGACGATCGACCCGTCGGGGGTCGTGGCGGCCGTCACGTTGGCGGCGACGTCGGTGCCGTCGGCCGCCCGGAAGGTGAGCTCGACCTCGTCGCCGAGCGCCGGCGGCCCGTCGGCCAGCGCAGGTTCACCGACCGGGTCGCGCACCTCGAGCGCCTCGACCAGGTCGCGACCGATGGCGGCATCGAGCGGGCCGAGCAGGGCCGCGGCTCCGGCGTTGGCCGCCCGCAGCGTGCCACCCGCGTCGACGACGAGGACGGCGTCCGGCAACAGGTCCAGGTTCAGTTCGATGTGCCCGTCTCCCCCGACTCGGCGGCCTCGCGGCGCTGCCTGGCTGCTTCGAAGGCCAAGACGGTGCCCGTCATGGCCACGTTCAACGACTCGACCCGCCCGGCCATCGGGACGGTGACCACCTGGTCGGCGAGCGCCGAGATCTCGGCGTCGAGACCGTGGGCCTCGTTGCCGAGGAGGATGGCGACATCGCCCCGCAGGTCGGTTCGGTGGTGCGGAGCCGCCCCGCCCAGATCACAGGCGAGGACGGTCATGCCGACGCTCCGCAGGTGCTCGACGCATGCCGGCGCGTCGCCGGCGACGACGACCGGGACCCGGAACAGCGAGCCGGCCGAGGCCCGCACACACTTCGGGTTCCACAGGTCGACGGCATCGGCGCAGGAGACTACCGCCGAGGCGCCCGACGCCTCGGCGACCCGCAGCAGGGTGCCGGCGTTCCCCGGGTCGGCGACGCCGACCAGTACCAGCACGAGGCCTCGGAGCACGTCGAGGTGGCTCCAACCGCCGGCGGCGCCGGGCGGCAGGTCGACGAGCGCTGCCATCGGCTGCGGATGCACGGGTGAGGTCACCTTGGCGAGCGCCCCGGCCGCCGTCGACCGCACGGGCACGCCGGCGGCCCGGGCCGCGGCGATCACGTCGGCAGGGGCGTCCGGCTCGGCGTACACCTCGACCACCGAGGCACCGGAGCCCAGCGCTTCGGCGACCAACATGGGCCCGTCGACCACGAACTGGCCCGCATCCGAACGCGCCCTACGGCGCCCCGAGAGGCGCCGTAGGTGCTGCAGTGCTTGCGATTTCGGTCCCAGCACGTCGCCGGGCCCGTGCGGGCTCACCTCAGGCAGCGCCCGACTGCGAGACCGCGGCTGCCTCGGCGGCGGCGTTGGCCGCGCTCACCAGGGCGCCGAAGGCGGCGTCGTCGGTGACGGCGAGGTCGGCGAGGTGCTTGCGATCGACCTCGATGCCGGCGTGGCGGAGACCCGCGATGAAGCGCGAGTACGTCGTGCCGTGGTTGCGGCAGGCCGCGTTGATGCGCTGGATCCAGAGCTTGCGCATCTCGCCCTTGCGCGCCCGACGGTCGCGGAACGCGTACTGCATCGAGTGCATGACCTGCTCGTTGGCCGAGCGGTAGGTGCGGCTCTTGTTGCCGTAGTACCCCTTCGCCCGACCCATGACCTGTTGACGACGCTTCTTGGCGTGAACGCCGCGCTTGACCCTTGCCATTGTGTGCTCCTCTCAGTTCTCGTACTCGGGCGGACTCAGATGCCGAGCATCCGCTTGATGCGCTTCTCGTCGGCCGGGCTGACCACCTGGTCGCCCTTGAGCCGGCGGAGCCGCTTGGACGTGAGTCGCTCGTTGCCGTGGTGGCGGTTGGCCTGCCGGCGGCTGACCTTGCCGGAGCCGGTCACCTTGTAGCGCTTGGCCGAGGTGCGGTGGGTCTTCATCTTGGGCATGGCAGTTTCCTTCGTTGTCGAATCGCCGTGACGGCCCCGTCGGGGGCCCGACGGTGGATCGGGCGGATCGGTTGACCGACCCGCCCGGACCGTTCAGTCGGACGAATCGGTGGTGGTCTCGGGGACGGCTGCCTCGGTGGCGGCCGCCTCGGGTGCGGTGGTGGCTTCGGTGGTGGCTTCAGTGGGTGTCTCGGCAGCCTCGGCAGGTGCTTCCGCCGGAGCAGCCGCAGCAGCTTCGGCGGCAGCAGCCTCGGCTGCGGCCTTCTTGGCGGCCTCGGCGAGCTTGGCCTTCGCCGCCGCCTGGACCTTCTTGTCGGGTGCGAGCACCATGGTCATCTGGCGACCTTCTTGACGAGCGTTCGTCTCGACCCGGCCGACATCGACCGTGGCTTCGACGACTCGGTCGAGGATCTTGCGCCCGAGCTCGGGGTGGGTGGTCTCCCGGCCCCGGAACATGAGCGTGATCTTGACCTTGTGTCCTTCTTCGAGGAAGTGGACGACCTTGCGGGTCTTGGTGTCGAAGTCGCCGGGACCGATCTTGGGCCGGTACTTCATCTCCTTGACCGCTGCCCCGGACGACTTCTTCCGGGACTCCTTGGCCCGCTGGGCCGCTTCGTACTTGTACTTCCCGTAATCCATGATGCGACACACGGGTGGATTGGCCTTGTCGGCCACCTCGACGAGGTCGAGGTCCAGGGACCGTGCGATGGAAAGCGCTTCGGGCAGGGGCTTGATCCCGATCTGCTCCCCATCGGCACCCACGAGGCGGACCTCGCGTGCGCGGATTCGATCGTTGATACGGGGCTCGTCAGCAGCTATTGCCGATCACTCCTCAGCAAGACGTCCGTTCCTCCTGTGGTTCGGATCAATGGGAGGAAGCGGCGCTGCCCGGAACGCAGAACGGACGTCCGAAGACGTCCGCCACCACCCTCCCGGACGAATCCGGAGGGGAAGAATCCACGACCTGCACGCACCCGGAGGTGGACAGGTGGGGGGCGGGCCCCGCTTTCTCACTCGGTTGTGCTGCGTATGTTACCGATGGAGGAGCCCTTCGGGGCAACCGCGACCCATCGGAGCATGATCATGTCCTCTCTCTGGACCCCGGGCGGCGAGGTCCCCGTCGACCGCGACCGCCCCAGCGAACCACCGCAAACGACCCCGTCTCCAGCCCCGGCCGCGGGTGCCTCGGGACGAGCGGCCCCGCCCGGACCGCCCGACGAGGCCGAGATGCAAGCCCAGATCGAGCGCATGCAGCAGCTCATGCTCGAGCGACCGGCGTCCGAGATCGTGGTGCAGCACGCGATGGGGCTGTCGGAGCTGGCCGTGCTGCACCTGTCGCAGGCCGAGCCGAGCCTCCCCGATGCCCGCCTCGCCATCGACGCCCTCGCCGCACTGGTCGACGGCCTCGAGGGACGTCTCGGTGAGGCCGAGGCCGTCCTGCGCCAGACCCTCCCCCAGCTCCGGATGTACTTCGTCGAGGTCTCCGACAAGGCCGGAGATCGCGACGGCGGCCGTCCCGACTGATCGAACAACCCTCGGGTCGGCGCCGCACCACGCCCTCGGGCTACCCTCGTCCACGGGCGCACGACGGGGACGCACGGACCAGTTCTTTCCGACCACCGGGGGGCGAGGTGACCGAACAGTTCGGATTCGGCCAGGCCTACTCGGTCGTCGGCGACCACCTGAACGACCTCGTCGCCGTGTTCGACGACGATGGCGCGTGCCGCTACCTGAACCGGACGGGCCGGCGCCTCCTGCGTGCCGACGCCGAAGGACCGCCGCCGCGGCTCCGGCTCCACGATCTGCCGGCAGCGGGCGAACGGACGCGGTTCGTGGCCATCCTCGACGCCGTGCGTGGCGGTGACACGTGGGCGGGTGCGGTCGCGCTCTCGTCACCGATCACCGGTGAGTTCCCCACGCGCTCATCCATCTGTCCGGTGGTGCTCGACGACGGCTCGCCCGGCGTCGCCTGGGTCGCCAAGGACACGACCACCGACCGCGACGTGATCAAGAGCCTCCGCGAACGGGCGTTCTACGACCCGCTCACCGGGCTGTCCCACCGGTCGCTCTTCCTCGACCGCCTCGATCTGCTGCTGCGTCGGGTGAACGACGAGCCCGCACCCGTCTGCGTCATCTTCATCAGCCCGGACCGGTTCAAGGAGAAGATCAACCGATTCGAGCACGGTGCCGGCGACGTCCTGCTCAAGTCCATCGCCCTCCGGCTCCCCGAGACCCTCACCGCCGACCAGAGCGCGCACCGCTGGGGCGACGAGGACTTCGTGGTCCTGTGTGAGTCGGTGCGTGACGAGGAGCACGCCATCGAGATCGCCGAAGGCATCGCCAAGGCGTTCGCCGAACCGTTCACCGTCGCGCAGCACACGATCTTCCTCACCGCCTCCATCGGCGTGGCGCTGGGCCGACCCGGCGAGATGACCACTGACGAGCTCGTCCGCCAGGCCGACGCCTCGGGGCAGCTCGCCAAGAGCGGCGGCGGCGGCACGGTCCGAGCCTTCGACGAGGAGCTCCGTGCCCGGTCGGTGCGACGAGCCGAGCTCGAGGACGCCCTGCGAGGTGCGGCCGACCGGGGCGAGCTCGTCCTGTACTACCAGCCCGAGGTCCTGCTGCGGACCAACCAGATCGTGGCCTGCGAGGCGCTGCTGCGCTGGCGGCACCCGAAGTGGGGTCTGGTGTCACCCGGCGAGTTCATCCCCGTCGCCGAGACGTCGACACTGATCCTCGAGATCGGCGCCTGGGTGCTGCGAGAGGCCCTCACCCAGGCCGCCACCTGGCATCGTCAGTTCCCCGACCGCCACCCGGTCACCGTCGCAGTCAACATCTCGTCGCGCCAGTTCGCCCTGCCCGACTTCGAGGTCCAGGTCGCCGAGGTCCTGCGGGAAACCGGCGCGTCGCCGGCGTCCATCTGCCTCGAGATCACCGAGGGCGTGCTCCTCGACGACGCCGAGGAGACCATCGACAAGCTCCACCGGCTGAAGGCACTCGGCGTGCACCTCGCCATCGACGACTTCGGCACGGGCTACTCGTCGCTGTCGTACCTGCGTCGCTTCCCCGTCGACATCCTCAAGGTCGACCAGTCGTTCGTCGCCGGCCTCGGCCACGACCCCGAGGACTCCGCCATCGTGCAGGCGGTCATCCACATGGGTCAGGCCTTGCACATGACCACGCTGGCCGAGGGGGTCGAGACCGCGCACCACGTCATCGAGCTGCGCGAGCTCGCCTGCGACATCGCCCAGGGCTTCCACTTCGCACGTCCCGTTCCGGCCGCCGACTTCACGGCGATGCTCGCCGCCGGCCTCGACTGGCTCGACGCCTCGACCGGCTGAGCCGTTCGTCGGCCCTCCGGGGCCTCAGCGGGGGTCGATGTCCCACGCCTCCCATCGGCCGAGCCGGCCGGCGATGACGTCGAAACGCACGCCGGTGCCGACTGCGATGGTGCGCGACCCGCCCACGATGCCGGTGCAGTGGAAGGCGTAGCTGCGCCCGTCGTCACCGGCGATCACCCCCAGACCGCGGGGATCGTCGAACGAGTCGACGGATCCGGTCCGGGTACCCAGCGATGCGATGGCCATGGCGCGGACGCTAGCGGCCGAGCCGAGCCCCGCCCGGCCGTGCGACGATGTGGGCGTGGCTCTCCCCCGCGTCGACTTCGAACCAGAGGCGCTGCTCGCGGCGCTTGCCGACCATGGCGTCGCGGTCTGCGAGGGCGTGCTCGACGCCGCCCGCGTCGCCGCCATCCGCCAGGAGCTCGGCGAGGTCCTCGAGACGACCCCGACAGGGCGCAACGACTTCGAGGGCTACGGCACCAAGCGCATCTACCGGCTGTTCGCGAAGACCCGCGCCTTCGACGACCTCGCCATTGACCCCGTGCTGCTCGGCGTCATGGACGGTCTGCTCGGCCACGCGCAGCTCAGCGCACCCACGGGCATCCTGATCGGTGCCGGGGAGCCGGCGCAGATCCTCCATCGCGACGACAGCATCTATCCGCTGCCGCAGCCGCACGGCGAGGTCGTGCTCAACACGATGTGGGCCTTCGACGACTTCACCCCCGACAACGGCGCCACCTGCTTCGTGCCCGGCAGCCACCGGTGGGATCCGGGTCGGGTACCCGGGGCCGACGACCCGGTGGTGCAGGCGGTGATGCCCGCGGGCAGCGTCGCCTTCTACACCGGCAGCATCTGGCACGGCGGCGGCGCGAACCGCACCGACGACGCTCGCCTCGGCGTCATCCTCGAGTACGCCGCCGCCTGGCTGCGCCCCCAGGAGAACCACGTCATCGGCGTCCCGCCCGAGCTCGTGGCCACCCTGCCCGAGCGGCTCCAGGAGCTGCTCGGCTACAACATCTTCCCGCCCTTCATGGGCTACGTCGACGGCCGCCACCCCCGGAGGTTCCTCCCCGCGGTTCAGTGAACGATCTTCGACAGGGGCATCTCGAGGATGTCGCTGGCGCCGGCGTCGACCAGTGCCGGGATCAGCACGTTGATCTGGTTCTTGGGCACGACGGTCTCGACCGCGTAGCCGCCGCCGCCGTAGAGCTCGTTGACCGTGGGCGCCTTCATCGAGGGGATGATCTCGATGACCTTGTCGAGGTCGTCGCCGCTCACGTTGAGCTTGACCAGCACCTTGCCGCGGGCCTCCAGCGTGCCGTTGAGCAGCGTGAGGATCTGACCCATGGCGTGGGCCTTCTCGGGATCGGCGTGCGACGCCGGGTTGGCGAGCAGCTCGGTGTAGCTGGTGAGGATGGTGTCGATGATCTTGAGCCCGGCGGCCTTGAGGGCCCGGCCGGTCTCGGTGATGTCGACGACGCAGTCGACGATGTCGGGCACCTTGGCCTCCGTGGCGCCGTACGACAATCGGATGTCGGCCTCGATGCCCTTCTCGGCGAAGAACCGCTTCGTCAGCTCGGGGTACTCGCTGGACACCCGCACGCCCTGGGGCAGGTCGGCCACCGACTGCACGGACGAGTCACCGGGGACGGCGACGACGATGCGGACCGGCTTCGACGTGGCCTTCGAGTACTGGAGCTCGCCGAGCGACACGACGTCGCTGGAGGTCTCCTCGACCCAGTCGCGGCCGGCGATGCCGAGGTCGAAGAGCCCCTCGGCCACGTACTGCGGGATCTCCTGCGGTCGCAGGATGCGGACCTCGGCGATGCGAGGGTCGTCGACCGTTGCCTTGTAGTCGACGCTGCTCGACCGGTTGACCTGGAGGTCGGCCTCGGCGAACAGCTCCATCGTCGCCTTCTCGAGCGATCCCTTGGGCAACACGATCTTCAGCACGGTTCGACACCGTAGAGGGCGCCCTTCGCCGGACCGAATCGGTTCCCCGCCGATTCTCCCCCCGGATCCGCGTCGGATTCCGGCGCGGATCTGCAGCGATTCTCAGGAGGGAGGAGCGCTCACGACGGATGGCGGCGGGACAGGAGCGCCATCTCGACCGCGACGAGCGCGGCCTCCTCGCCGACGTTGTGGCCACCGGGGGCCTCGGAGCGGGCGAGCGCCTGCTCTCGGTTCTCGACGGTGACCAGACCGAAGGCGATGGGGATGCCGGTCTCGAGCTGGACCTGCTGCACGCCGTTGGCCGCCCCTTCGGAGACCAGCTCGTAGTGCGTGGTCTCGCCGCGGATGACCGCGCCGATGGTCACGATGGCGTCGACCTTCCCGGAACGGGCCAGGATGCGGGCGCCCATCGGGACCTCGAAGCTGCCGGGCACGCTCTCGACGAGAATCGCGTCGGATGCGATGCCGAGATGGAGCAGCCCTCGATCGACGCCGGCCTCGAGCCGGTCGACGATGTCGGTGTTCCATCGCGCCTTCACGATGCCGATGCGCAGCCCGGTGCCGTCGAGGTCCTCGGGCGCGACGGCCCGGTCGTCGCCGCTCGCCATCAGAGCACGTCGTCCAGTCCCTCGAGCAGATGACCCATCCGCTCGCGCTTGGTGCGCAGGTACTTGATGTTCTCGGGGTTCGGGACCGACTCGAGCGGGACCCGGCCCGTGATCTTGATGCCGAAGCCGTCGAGACCCCCGTACTTCGACGGGTTGTTGGTCATCAGTCGCATGGACGTGACCCCGAGGTCGACGAGGATCTGCGCGCCGATTCCGTACTCGCGTGAGTCGACCGGGAGGCCGAGCGAGAGGTTGGCGTCGACGGTGTCCTGCCCCTCCTCCTGCAGCGAGTAGGCCCGCAGCTTGTGGGTGATGCCGATGCCGCGGCCCTCGTGGCCACGCAGGTAGACCACGACGCCCTCGTCGGCCTCGGCCACCTGCTTCATCGCCGCGGCCAGCTGGGGCCCGCAGTCGCACCGCAGCGAACCGAACACGTCGCCCGTGAGGCACTCGGAGTGCACGCGGACGAGCACGTCTTCGCTGTCGTGGACGTTGCCGCGCACGAAGGCCAGGTGCTCGGTGCCGTCGAGCAGGGACTCGTAGGCGTAGCAGGTGAAGTCGCCCCACTCGGTGGGGATGCGGGCTTCGACGTGGCGCTTGATGAGCTTCTCGGTCTTGCGCCGATAACGGATCATGTCGGCGATCGAGATGAGGAGCAGGCCGTGCTTCTCGGCGAACTTCTCGAGCTCGGGGACCCGAGCCATGTCCATCTTCTTCTCGTCGACGATCTCGCACAGCACGCCGGCCGGATACAGACCGGCCATGCGGGCGAGGTCGACTGCGGCCTCGGTGTGGCCCGCCCGCTTGAGCACCCCGCCCTCCCGGGCGATGAGCGGATTGATGTGCCCGGGTCGAGCCAGGTCGACAGGACGGGTCGAGGGCTCGACGAGCGCCTGGATGGTGGCGGCCCGATCGTGGGCCGAGATGCCCGTGCTGGTGCCCTTGCGCACGTCGATCGACACGGTGAACGCCGTGCGCATCGACTCGGTGTTCTCCCGGACCATGAGGTCGAGCTCGAGCTCGCGGGCCCGCTTCTCGGTGACCGGGGCGCAGATGTAGCCCGACGTGTGGTGGAGGAAGAACGCGATGGCCTCGGGGGTGGCGTACTCGGCCGCCATGATGAGATCGCCCTCGTTCTCGCGGTCCTCGTCGTCGACGACGACGACGATCTCGCCACGTCCGATGGCGGCGACAGCGTCTTCGATGGGTGCGAAGGGCATTCAGGCTTCCTTCCAGGTCAGGAGACGCTCAACGTATTTCACGGTGACGTCGACTTCGAGATTGACGGGATCGCCCGGGCCCTTGCGGCCCAACGTGGTGACGGCGGCGGTGTGCGGGATGACGGCGACGGTGAAGCCGTCGTCGAGTGCTTCGACCACGGTGAGGCTCACCCCGTCGACGGTGATCGAGCCCTTGACCACGACGTAGCGGAGCAGGTCGCGCGGCATGCGGACACGCAGGTCGGGCACGGATTCGACCACCTCACCGACGGCGTCGACGTGGCCCTGCACGATGTGGCCACCGAGTCGATCCTGCGCCCGCACCGGACGCTCGAGGTTGACCGCGGTCCCGGGACGGCTCGACCCGATGGTGGTGCGCTTGAGCGTCTCGTGCGACACGTCGGCCTCCCACCAGTCGTCGCCCTTGGCGGTGACGGTGAGGCAGCAGCCGTCGACCGCGATCGAGTCGCCGATGTCGGCGTCCTCGAGCACGGTCTTGGCCTTGATGCGGATGGTGTTGTCGGTGAAGTCGATGACCTCGCCGAGCTCCTCCACGATGCCCGTGAACATGGCTACTCCTGTCTCCCTGCGGAAGTCGCGAGGGACTCGGATGGGGTGGGGTCGAGCGGGACGAGCTCGACGCGGAGGTCGTCGCCCACTGCCTCGACGGTGTCGATCCGGCCGCGCCAGACGTCGGTGATGGTGGCGGCGCCGGGGCCGCGGAACAGGCCCAGCGCGTCGTCGCCGCCGAAGAGCGCCGGAGCGAGGTAGAGCACGTAGCGGTCGACGAGCCCGGCTCGATGGAACGCCGCCGCGACCGTTGCGCCGCCTTCGACCAGCACCTGGACGTGTCCGGCCCGACCGAGATCGTCGAGCAGCTCGTCGAGCGGGCCGTCCCATTCGCGACAGGGTCGGACGGCTGCATCGTCGGAAGCCCGCCCGAGCACGATTCGTTCGGGGTCGGGTCCCTCGACGTGGCGGACGGTGAGCGAGGGGTCGTCGACGCGGACCGTGCCGGCGCCGACGATGACCGCGTCGCTCTCTGCCCGCAGACGGTGGGCGTCGGCCCGGGCAGCGGGACCGGTGATCCACTGGCTCGAACCGTCGGGCGCCGCGGTGCGACCGTCGAGGCTGGAGGCCAGCTTGCACACGACGTAGGGACGACCCGTGCGTCGGTGGTGCAGATACGGGGCGAGCTGGGTCTCGACGGCGGACGTACCCACGCCGACGGTGACCTCGATGCCGGCGGCCTCGAGTCGGGCGATGCCCTCGCCGGCGACCCGGGGATCGGGATCGAGGAGGGCGACCACGACCCGTGTCACCCCGGCCTCGATCAACGCTTCGGTGCACGGGCCGGTACGGCCGTGATGATCGCACGGCTCGAGCGTGACGACGGCGGTGGCGCCGGAGGCGTCGGCACCGGCCGACGCGAGGGCGGCGACCTCGGCGTGAGGACCGCCGGGCGCGTGCGTCGCGCCCACGATGACTCGTCCGCTGGGGCAGAGCAGGACGCAACCGACCCACGGATTGGGATGGGCGACGAGCCGCGCGGAGGCCGCCGCGTCGATCGCCCGCTGCATCGCCTCCTCGTCGGTCACCGCATGCTCCTGGTTCTGGCGCGCGCGGTCGAGACCGGCGCGCCCTCGCTCTCATCCGGACTGTGACCGTCGGCCCCGGAGTTCCACCGGATCGGCCCCGGACGGATCCGGGGTTCGCGGGCTGTGACCGCCGGTCGGGACTTGCACCCAACCCCGCGAGGGTTCGCGGTGGGCCCGAATGGTATCGGTGCGGGCACCGGATCCCGCCACCGCCGGCGCCTCGCCCGCGGAATCGGCACCACGATCGCCAGCAGGATCACTCGTCCGGTTCTGGTCGTCACCTAACCTTGCAGCGTCATCAAGCCTGGGGGCGCCCGGTCCCGAGCCCCCCGAACAGGATTGCGCACACGATGGTCCGGCCAGCGGGCAGCGGGACCCCACGGGAAGGCGTCGCGACGACGATGGTCGCCAACAAGGCAGTGCTGTGTGACGACGATGCGCTGGTGCGCAGCGTCATCGCCCGCATCATGCAGGAGGCAGGGTATGACGTCGTGGGCGAGGCCGACTCGCCCGATCAGGCCGTCGCACTGGTCGAGCACCTCGGCGCGAGCATCGTCATCCTCGACCTCGCGCTGCGGGCCGGCCACGGCGAACACCTGCTGACGCAGCTCCGGCAGCGTCACCCCGACGTCCGGGTCGTGGTCTTCTCGGCTTACATCGCGAACCCGTCCGACCTCCTCGGCGCCGGCGCCACATCGGTCATCGAGAAGCCCGACTTCGGACGACTCGAAGAGGTCGTGTCGACGCTGTTCTCCGAGCCCGACGAACTCGCCGACGAGCGTCGACGCATCCCGCCCCGCCCGATCCCGACGCTGCCGGCACCGACCGCCGTCACGATCAGCGGGTTCGAGCCATGGGGCTCGTTCCTCGCCGCCGTCGACTGCCTGGTGGCCGGCGATGCGGTGGTGGCCCTCGACGTGCTCCCCAATTCCGCCATCGACGACGTGTGGGACGACGTGTTCCGTGTCGACTACCGGATCGCGGTCGCCCGCGCCGCAGGCGCCACGCGCCGAGAGCTCGATCGCATCAGCCTCTCGCCCTCCGGTGTCCCCGTGATGCTCATCATCGCCGGCCACCCCGAGGCCGCCAGCGCGGTCTTCGAGCGCGTCGATCGGGTCTGGCGCCGCGAGGTCGCCTCCGGTGTACCGGTGGGTGCGTTCAGCCACATCCGGCAGGGCGACGACCCCAAGTCGATCCTCGACCGCACCATCCAGGTGCTCACCGTCGGCGACGTCACCACCGAGTCGCCGCTCCGGATGCTCTGAGACCGGTCAGTGGGGCCGGTCAGTGGGGCCGGTCGCCCCGCAGGAGCTCGAGTGCGTGCGGGACGACGTCGAGCACGGCGTCGAGGCACTCGATGGACCCGGTGGTCGACCCGGGCAGGTTGAGCACCAACGCCGCGCCGATGGTGCCGGCTCGTTGGCGTGACAGTCGCCCCAGCGGGTTCACGAGCCGCATCGCCTCGGACAGGCCGGGCGCCTCGCGCTCGAGCACCGCCCGCGTGCCCTCCGGCGTGAGATCGCGTGGACCGAACCCGGTGCCGCCCGTGGTGACGACGAGGCCGGCGAAGTCGTCGGCCATCGACCGCAGGGCCCGGGCGACCGACTCGATGCCGTCGGCGACGACCTGGCGTTCGACCACGTCGAACCCGTTGCTGCGGAGGTGCTCGTCGAGCGCCTCGCCGGAGCGGTCGTCGCGCGTCCCGGCGATGACGCCGTCGGACACGGTCAGGATCTTGGCGGCATCCACGTCGGTTGAGCCTACGTGGGCTCTACGCCGGCGGTGGGGCGTCGCCAGGTGGCGATGAACATGCCGTCGTGCTCGTCGTCGGGAGTCAGGGTCTCGACCGCGACGGACTCGAAGTCGGCGGGGAGTTCGATGCGGTCGACGACGCCCTGGTTCTCGGCCGCCGTCAGGGTGCACACGGCGTACACGAGCGTGCCGCCGGGCGCCACGAGGCGCGCCGCCTCCTCGACCAGTGCAGCCTGGAGGGCGGCGAGGCGCGCAGGAGCGGCCGCGTCGATGTTCCACCGACCATCAGGCCGGCGACGGAGCACACCGAGGCCCGAGCACGGCGCATCGACCAGCACCCGGTCGGCGCGTCCGGAGGCGAACGGCGCCTGCGTCCCGTCGGCGACGACCACCGGGAGGCGGTGTCCGAGACGAGCGGCGTTGCCCACCACCAGCCCGGCCCGATTGGCCGTGTGGTCGCCGGCGATCACGTGCGCACCGGTGGCCGCGAGACCGGTGGACTTGCCGCCCGGCGCGGCACACAGGTCGAGGACCAGGTCGCCTGGACCGGCACCGAGCGCATCGACGACCCGCTGTGACGCGGGATCCTGCACATAGCCGTCGTCTCGGGTGTGGGTGATGGCGGGCCGGTTCATCGCCTCGAGCGCCGCCAGGGCAGCCTCGGCGCCCAGGCGATCGGTGAGCGTGGCGACGATCCATGAGGGATAGCTGAGGCGGGTTGCGTCGTCGGGCCATTCGATGCCGGCGGCGACGTCGTCGGCCACCCGGCGGAGCACCGCGTTGACGAGACCGCGGGCGGGCTTCGGCGAGGCCGCCACGGTGGCGTCGACGGCCGCGTGGGGCGCCACGTCGGCGAAGGCGAGCTGGTAGGCCCCGAGGCGGAGCGCGGCGCCCACGCGGGCGCTGACGTCACCTCGACGATGCCGGTCGACGAGGTGGTCGCACGCCCGGCGCATACGGGTCGTGCCGTACACGAGGTCGGTGACGAAGTGCCGATCGCGCGGCTCGAGCCCCGAGCGGTCGAGGATGGCGTTGGTCACGAGGTTGGCGTAGGCCCCCTCCGTCTCGATGCGGACCAACGCTTCCAGCGCCTGACGTCGAGCCGCGACGCCGGCGTCGCGGTCCCGATCACGGTCGCGGTCCGTCATGTGCCGAGCCGGTCGGCGTCCGACCAGCGAGCGCCGTTGGCCCACGCCGCGGCATCGAGCCTCGGCTTGCCGGCGGGCTGGACCTCGAGCAGCTCGATCTCGCGGCTGCCGGTGGGGTGGACGACGCCTTCGCCGGTGGGTTCCAGCGCCGTGCGCCACACCTTGAAGCGATCCCCGTCGCGGGTGGTCCACGCGCCGCCGACCCGCACCTGTGCGTGGATCTGCTCGGCGGGTGACGACCAGTCGATGCGCAGCTCGTCGGCTCCGAGCTTGGCCGCGTACACCGTCTCGCCCGCCTGCGGGGCGGCGGCGGCGATCCGTTCGGCGACGGCCGTGCCGACCGACCGTCCGTCGGCGGCGAGTTCGCCGACGAACGCCACGAGGAGGTCGGTGCCTGCGGCAACGAGGCGATCGCGGAGGGACGCGGCCGATTCGTCGCGGCCGATGGCGAGCTCGACCCGATCGATGATGCCGCCCGTGTCGAGTCCCTCCTCGACCACCATCAGATCGACGCCCGTGGTCGCGTCGCCGGCGAGGATGGCCCGCTCGACGGGCGCGGCGCCCCGCCATCGGGGCAGGAGCGAGAAGTGCAGGTTGACCATGGGCAACGCGGCCAGCACCGGAGGGCGGATGATCTGGCCGAACGCGACCACGATCCCCAGATCAGCGCCCACCTCGGCGACCTCCGCGACCTCATGACCGACCCGTAGGCCGAGCTCGAGCGCCGCCGCCTTCACGGGGCTCGGGTCGACCCTGGAGCCACGTCCGCGCCGGCGATCGGGATTGGTCACGACCAGCGGGATCTCGAACCCTGCGGCGTGCAGGGCGCGCAGCGGAGGAACGGACATCGCCGGTGTCCCCAGGTAGACGAGGCGGGGAACCGCGTTGGTACCGGTGGGCATGCGATCAGCCGAAGCGGAGACCCTTGGACTTGGTCACGTCGGCCTCGAGCCGCTCGCGCATCGACCGGATCTGCTTGAGAGCGAGCTTCTTGGTGTCGGGGTCCATGCGCTCGGTCATCAACACGCCGTCGAGATGATCGAGCTCGTGCTGGAACAATCGAGCGGTGAGCTCGTCGGCCTCGATGGAGACCTCGTTGCCGTCGAGGTCGTGGCCCACGAGGTGGACCTCCTTGGGACGCACGATCTCGAACGACATGCCCGGGATCGACAGGCAGCCTTCCTCGTAGGTCCACTCGCCCCGGGACTCGACGATGCGGGGATTGATCAGGATCCGGGGGTCTTCGCGCAGGTCGGGATCGAGGTCGTAGACGAACAGGCGCTTGCCCACGCCCACCTGGGGCGCCGCGAGACCGAGCCCGGGAGCCTCGTACATGGTGTCGAGCATGTCGTGCGCGAGCTTCACGAGCCGACCGTCGACGTCGGTGATCTCGGCCGCAGCGGCCCGGAGGACGGGGTCGCCCACCACTCGGATGTTGTACGGGGCTGCCATGCATCCGAGGCTACCGTTGTCGCTCTTGGGCTCCGCAGGCGACCACTACTTCAGCGAGGCCCCATCGGCGGCCTCGCGACCCGACTCCATCCGGGTCGAGCTCGACGACGACGCATTCGACCTGGCCACCGATCGCAGCACCTTCAGCCCTCGGCGGCTCGACCCGGGTACCGCCTTCCTGCTGCGATCGGCGCCGCCACCACCGTCCGCGGGAAGGTTCCTCGATCTCGGGTGTGGGTACGGACCGATCGCCATCGCCCTCGCCCGGCGGGTCCCGGCCGCGACGGTGATCGCGATCGACGTCAATGAGCGCAGCCGCGGGCTCTGTGCCTCCAACGCCGCCGACCTCGGCCTGCGCAACGTCGTGGTGGCGACCCCCGACGACGTCGGTGACGGTCCCTTCGACCTCATCTGGTCGAACCCGCCGATCAAGATCGGCAAGCCCGCCCTCCACGCGATGCTCTTGCGGTGGTTCACCCGACTCGCACCCGAGGGCACGGCGGTGCTCGTGGTCGGCAAGCACCTCGGAGCCGACTCGCTCCAGCGATGGCTGGGCGAGCAGGGGTTTCCCACCGAGCGCTTGGCATCGAAGCGCGGCTACCGGTTGCTGCAGTCCCGTCGGGCGGTCTGACCGCTCAGCTCAGGACGCGGTCGAGCAACTGGCGCACGGCGGCACCCAGCACGTCGTCGAAGTGCCCGGCGCCGCCGACGACGACCTCCTCGATCGACGTGCCGGCACCACGCAGCGCCCCGGCGTAGTCGTCGGCTGATCGCAGCGGTGCGATCGGGTCGTCGGCGCCGTGCACCAACACCACCGGCGGATCCCCGGTGCCGGCGTAGGTCGCGGGCAGGAACGATGCGATGCGCTCCGCTGAGCACTGGGAAGGCTCGCACCCCAGGGCGTGGGGCAGCACGGGCTCGAGGAAGGGGTTGCCGGTGACGTCGTCCTCGAGGTCGTAGACACCGGCGATGCCGATCACGACGTCGGGCGTGGTGGCCGGCGCCATGCTGGCGGTGGCGACGGTGACCAGGTGGGCGCCGGCCGAGTGGCCCATGGCGACGACCCGGCCGCCGAGGCCGAGGGCGTTGCCGTCGGTCCGGACCCAGCTGAGGACACGTGCGACCTCGGCGATCTGGTGTGAGGCGTCGACACCGCGGTCGCGGTCGGCGAGGCGGTATCCCACGGACGCGACGGCCCAGCCGCGATCGGCCATCGACGGCAACGCGAACTCGGCGGGGAGCTCGAGATGGTCGCCGCTGACCCAGCCACCGCCGTGCACGTACACGAGCGTGGGGTGCGGTCCGGGTCCGGCCGGCGCGATGACCTCGACCAGCAGCCCGCCGCCGAAGTCGACGGAGGTCCGCACCGGGCTCGGCACCGCGGTCGTCGTGGCCGGCGGGCGGGTCGTGGTGGTGGGCGGTGGTGGTGGCGGCGGCGCCGTGGTCGTCGTGGTCGTGGTGGTCGGAAGGGCGGTGGTGGTCGGAGCGATGCTCGTCGTGAGGGGCGCGTCGGGTGCCCGCACGAGGCGGGGAGCCGCCTGGTCGGTGACCCGCCGGGCCGCGACGTCGGCGGCGACCTCGGGGACGGCGAGGAGCAGGAGCGCGCCGATGACCACGGCGAGGACCCCGAGACGGGATCGACGGGCGGTTGCGGGGCGTGACGGGGACGAGTCCATGAGGGCTGTTCAAGACTTCGGCGGTACGGCGCAGACCTCCTTCCCTCACGTTGCGTGACCTTCACCGCACCCCTCGCCACATCGGTCGCCTCCGGCGGAACCTTTACCGCCTCCGATTCGGACATACCGTCCTGTATGGGATGCATTGCCCATCACTCGGCCGCGAATCTCCGTCAGATCGGTCGATACCGTTCGTAACGCCCAGGCACTCATGTCCACAACCGACCCGACCTCGTCCCGGCCGAGCCTCCCGCACGTGCCGGCGCTCGACGGCCTCCGCGGCCTCGCGGTGGTCGCGGTCTTGGCGTTCCACGGCGGGTTCTCGTGGGCGGTCGGCGGCTACCTGGGCGTCTCGGCCTTCTTCACGCTCTCCGGGTACCTGATCACGTCGCTCCTCGTCGTCGAGTGGGATGCCACCGGCACCATCTCCCTGCGGGGCTTCTGGGCCCGTCGCTTCCGACGGCTGCTGCCGGCGGCGCTGGTCGTGCTGGCGGCGGTGGCGCTCACGTCGGTGTTCTTCGCCGACAGCGGGCAGCTGGCGAGCCTGCGCGCCGACATGCTGGCCGCGCTGGGCAACGTGGCCAACTGGCGGTTCGTGCTCGACGACCGTTCCTACGCCGAGCTGTTCACGGGGCCGTCACCGCTGCAGCACTACTGGTCGCTGTCGATCGAGGAGCAGTTCTACCTG
Source organism: Acidimicrobiales bacterium (assembly GCA_041618235.1). Classification (GTDB taxonomy): domain Bacteria; phylum Actinomycetota; class Acidimicrobiia; order Acidimicrobiales; family Salinilacustritrichaceae; genus Salinilacustrithrix. The sequence continues at coordinate 8,383 of JBFJNI010000023.1, read as the reverse complement.
GTCTTCCCGCTGGCGACGTTCCTCCTGCTCCGAGCCACCGGCGGTCGGCGCGCACCGGTCGCCACCGTGTTCGGTACGGCGATGGCGGCGTCGCTGGCGTGGGCGTGGTGGCTCTCCAGCTCCCCCACCGGTGCCGAGCAGGCCTACTACGACACCGGCGCCAGGGCGGTCGAGCTGCTCGCCGGCGCACTCCTCGCCCTCGTGTTGGCCGGCCGGACCGGGCGGGTGGACCGCCATCCACGCCTGCTGGCCGGCGCCGGCAACGTGGCTCTCGTCGCGCTCGCCGTGGCCTGGGCCGTCGTGCCCCAGACCTCGGCGATCCTCCACCGCGGCGGCCTGGCCCTGCATGCGACGCTGGTCGTGCTCGTCCTCGCCGCAGCCCACGTCCCCGGACCGGTCGCGTCGTTCTGCTCCACCGCGCCGCTCCGTGCCGCGGGTCGGATCTCCTACGGCCTCTACCTCATCCATTGGCCGGTGTTCGTCTGGCTCGACTCCGCCCGCACCGGCCTCGAGGGCACGCCGCTGTTCGCCGTCCGCGTCGCCGTCACCTTCGTCCTCGCCCTCGCGTCCTACGCGCTCGTCGAGCAGCCGGTCCGGCTCCGCCGCGTCCTGCCGGGCCGTCGCGCCCTCGCCGGCGTCGCCGTCGGCGCCACGGTCGTCGTCGCCATGGCCTTCATCGTCCCGGCCACCGTCCGCCCGGACGACCGCATCACGGTCGCCCTCGACGGCCTCCGCGATGCCGACGTCCCACCCCCCGTCACGTCGCCCTCGACCGACGCAATGCCCATCGACTCGACGACATCCGACCCGTCGGACGGACTCGATCCGGTTGCAGCGCCCCCGTCCACCGCTGCGACAGCACCGTCGACCTCAGCGGACGTCGGCGAGGACCCCCCGGAGCGGCCCGTCGAGACGACCCGACCGGCGAGCGTCCGCACCGTCCTCCTCGTGGGCGACTCGGTGATGAGCCAGGCCATGCCCGAGCTCGAGGCCCGGTTCGCGTCCCGGGACATCGGCGTCAGCTATGCGGGCGGACCGGCATCGGGGCCGCTGTCGCCACAGGGCGAGTGGGCCCGGCAGGTCGACGCCTGGGTCGCCGGCAGCGATCCCGACGTCGTCGTCATCGAGGCGTGCTGCAACTACACCTACGAACCGCCGACCCGCTACGTCTCCCCCACCCTGGGACCGGTCGCGCCCAACTCCCCTCAGGCGCTCGTCGTCTGGGAGCTCGAGATGCGCGACCTGGTCCGCCGGGCCGGCGCCGGCGGCGCACGTGTGTTCATCGTCCGCTTCCCGCCCGTGCAGACCAACGGCTACTACGGCCCCATCGAGGTCCACGTCGCCGCCGTCAACGCGATCTACGACCGCATGATCGCCGACACCCCGAGCCTCCGTCTCATCGACTGGTCGGCCACCCTGGCGCCGCGTGGCTTCACCTGGGAACTCCCGGACAGCTCCGGGAATCCCGTGCAGGTCCGCCTCGAGGACGGCGTGCACCTCACGCCGGCGGGGAGCCGGCTGGTGGCCGACACCACGCTGGCCGCCGTCACGAGCTGAGCGGTACCCCGCGCGCGAGCGTCAGATCCGTGGTGGGTCGATCGCCAGCCGCAGCCGTCCCGGCGGGCGCTCCACCCGAGCGAGCACGTCGCACAGGACCTGGTGATCGGGTGCTCGGAGGCGCCATGCGCCGTCGACCGGGCCCTGGACCTGCACACCGGCATCGGCGGGGATCGCCGTCACGAACGCTTCACCCGCCTGGTCGCCGACGTCGGCCATGGCCGAGAACGGCGGAAAGCCCAGCAGCTCGCGTCGGGCTCGCTCGGCCTCGGTGACCAACGTCGGGTCACCGTGGAGCGCCGCCTGGATGACCTCGTGCTCGGGCGAGCGGGTCTGGACCAGCAGGCGCCCTCCGCCCGAGCGGTCGCCCACCATCCGGGCCGCGTGGACGAGCAGGCCGAACGCCTCCTCGGCGGCGCGATAGCGCGGGGCGAACAGCTCCTGGTCGAAGTCGAGGAACGCCACCACGTCGGCATGGTCGACGCGGTGCAGCGCGGCCTCGGTGCCGACCAGCAGCCGGTTGTCGGTGACCTGGTCGTCGGGCGTGTCGCCCGTGATGGCCACGACCGGTTCGCCGGCGAGGGCCTCGAGGTCGTCGCGGAGCCGGCTCACGCCCATGCGCACGGTCTTCAGGTTCAGTCCGCCACACGGCACGCAGACCACTGGCCGGGTCTCGCCGCAGCGCCGGCACACCAGCTCGTCGCCGTCGGGGCGGTGGACGGCGGCGTCGCACCGCTCGCAACGTGCGATGGCCGAACAGGAGCCGCATGCCAGCAGGGCGGCGCGGCCCTTCTGGTTGAGGATGCACACCACGCGCTGCCCGCTGCGCACGATGGTGGTCAGATCGGGGGAGAACAGCGCGTTGCGCCCGGTGTCCTCGTCGCGCCGATCGACCACCACGAGGACGGGCCAGCCGGCTCGTTCGGTGATCCGGTCGACGGTGACCAGCTCGGCGACGCCGAGGGACTCGAGCGTGGGCATCGGCGAGGTCAGCACGCAGGGCACCCCTGCCCGGCGGGCCCGCTCGACCGCGACGTCTCGCGCACTCCACGTGGGTGAACGCTCCTCCTGGTGGACCTCGTCGTGCTCGTCGAAGACGACGACTGCGGCGAGGTCGGGCACCGGCGCCCACGCAGCAGCTCGGGTGCCGACCACGGCGTGTCCACCGGCCGCGGCGAGGGCCCAGTCGTCCGGTTGCAGCGCGACGGCCACGCCTGCCCGTCGGAGGCGGCCTGCCACCTGGCCGGCGTGGCGTCGCGACGTGCACAGGATGAGCGGATCGCCGAGCGATGCCGCGGCCTGCACCACCGGCACCAGATCGGCCGCCGGGGGGAGCCGCAGGACGGTGGGATGGTCGCGGAAGGCGCCTTGGATCACCTTCTCGGCGGCGGGCGGGACGCCGTGGCGACGCTCGCCGCGAGGCGGAAGCGACGGGACCGCACGCTCGGGTGAGGCGGTCCGGAGGAACGGCACGGGGGTCTTGGCCGCCCACCGCCACTGCGCCCAGCGGGCGAGATCGACCACGCCGACGTCGGGACCGTGGCCGGTGATCTTCGCGATGGGCTTGAGCACCACGTCGGGCGGTGGCTCGACACCGATCTCGACCACCCAGGCGCCGACGCGGCGAGGGCCGAGGGCGATCCGCACCCGCGTCCCGATCGCGACCTGTCCCGCCCATTCGGGCGGGACGAGGTAGTCGAAGGTCTTGGTGATGCCCGTCTGGTCGGGCAGGACCCGGACGACGAGCGACTGGGGATCGCCGGCGGGCTCGTCGGGGTCGAACAGCGAGGCGCTCACCCCGCGTGGGTCACAGACCGAGCGCCGACTTCACGTCGTCGACCCGATCGAGGTTCTCCCACGGGAACTCGCCGGGCTCGCCGGTGCGACCGAAGTGTCCGTAGGCGGCGGTCTTGCGGTAGATCGGCCGACGCAGGTCGAGGTCGCGCAGGATGGCCGCCGGGCGCAGGTCGAAGACCTCGTTGACCACGGCGTTGAGGCGGTCGGGGTCGACGTTCTCCGTACCGAAGGTCTCGACCATGACCGATACCGGGTGGGCGACGCCGATGGCGTAGGCCACCTGCACCTCGCAGCGGCTGGCAGCACCGGCGGCGACGAGGTTCTTGGCGACCCAGCGGGTGGCGTAGGCGGCCGAACGGTCGACCTTGGACGGGTCCTTGCCCGAGAACGCACCGCCGCCGTGGCGGGCCCAACCGCCGTAGGTGTCGACGATGATCTTGCGGCCGGTGAGGCCGCAGTCGGCGTGCGGGCCACCGAGCTCGAACTTGCCCGTGGGGTTCACGAGCACGGTGAAGTCGTCGTCCTGGAACTGCTCGGGCAGGGTCGGACGGATGACCTCCTGGATGAGGTCGGGCTTGATCAGCGACTCGGCATCGTGACCCGGCGCGTGCTGCGTCGAGATGAGCACCGTCTTGAGCCGGTCGGGGCGGCCGTCGACGTAGTCGATGGTGACCTGGGTCTTGGAGTCGGGGCGCAGGTACGGGAGGATCCCGGCCTTGCGGACCTCGGCCAGACGCTCGGCGAGGCGATGGGCAAGGTGGATCGGTGTCGGCATCATCGCGTCGTTCTCGTCGCTCGCGTAGCCGAACATCATCCCCTGGTCGCCGGCGCCCTGGTCGTCGATCTCGTCGACGCGCTCGCCCGAGCGGGTCTCGAACGCCTTGTCGACGCCCTGGGCGATGTCGGGGCTCTGCGGGTCGATCGAAGTCATGACGCCACAGGTGTTGCCGTCGAAGCCCATGGACTCGCGGTCGTAGCCGATGGCGTTGATCGTCTTGCGGACGATGTCGGCGATCTCGACGTAGGCCGTGGTGGTGATCTCGCCGGCGACGATGGCCATGCCCGTGGTCACCATGGTCTCGCACGCCACGCGAGCCATCGGATCGTTCTCGAGGATGGCATCGAGGATGGCGTCGGAGATCTGGTCGGCCATCTTGTCCGGGTGGCCCTCGGAGACCGACTCGGAGGTGAAGGTGAAGTTGGCGGTCATGCGTTGCTCCTGAGGGATGTGACGGAATCCAGCACCGCACGGGCGATGCTGCGCTTGTCGGCGAGAGGGACTTCGGCGGCTCCTGCTGTCGACAAGATGACCACCTCGTTGGTGTCGTGTTCGAATCCGGCGCCCGGCGCCGAGACGTCGTTGGCGACGATGAGATCAGCACCCTTGGCCCGCAGCTTCGCCTCGGCATTGTCGCGGACGGCGTCAGTCTCGGCGGCGAAGCCGACCAGGGTCTGGCCCGCGGGTTTGGCGGCACCCAGGGCGGCGAGGATGTCGACCGTGGGCTCGAGGACGATCTCGGGCACGCCGCCCGACTTCTTGATCTTCGAGTCGGCCACGGCGACCGGCCGGAAGTCGGCGACGGCGGCGGCCATGACCACCACGTCGCTCGACGGGGCGCGGCGCATCACCTCGGCATGCATCTCGGCCGCGGTCTCGACCCGGACGACGTCGATGCCCACGCTGACCGGCCGGGCGACGGTGGCCACCAGGGTCACCTTGGCGCCACGGGCGGCGGCCTCCTCGGCGATGGCGAAGCCCTGCTTGCCCGACGACCGGTTGCCCAGGTAGCGGACGGGGTCGAGGGCTTCGCGTGTGCCGCCGGCCGTGACGAGGACCGACAGGCCGGCGAGGTCGTCCGCGCCGGTCGCGGTCGCCGAGAGGATGGCGTCGGCCGCGGCGACGATGGTGGCCGGATCAGCCAGGCGACCTGCACCGATGTCGCCGCCGGCGAGACGGCCCTCCTCGGGCGGGACCACGTGGACGCCGCGGTCGCGGAGCACCCGCAGGTTGTCGGCCACCGAGGGGTGCTCCCACATCTCGGTGTGCATCGCCGGGGCCACCAGCACCGGCGCCCGGGTGGCGAGCAGCGTGGCGGTGAGGAGATCGTCGCTGAGCCCCATGCGGTACGCGGCCAGCAGACGGGCGGTGGCGGGTGCGACGATGATCAGGTCGGCGTTCTGCCCGAGCACCGTGTGCGGGATGGGACTGGCCTCGTCCCACAGCGAGGTCTGGACCGGCTCGGAGGCCAGGGCCGAGAACGTGACCTCACCGACGAACCGGCGGGCGCCGTCGGTCATGACCGGTGACACGTGGGCCCCGGCGTCGACGAGACGGCGGCAGACGTCGATGGCCTTGTAGGCCGCGATGCCGCCGGTGACGCCGAGGACGATCCGCTTGCCGGCGAGCATGGCCAGGCGGGGACCGGGCGGTCCTACTCGCCGGCCTCGTCGGCGGCGGCGACGCGCGCGGCCGCTGCGGTGGCCTCGGCCTCGCGGCGGGCGACGAGCTCTTCGCCGTACACGGGGAGGATCTTGTCGGCGGCGATCTCCTCGAAACCGATGGAGAGCGGCTTGCGAGCGACAGAGGGGACCTGCGGCGGCACCTGCGAGCCCAGACCACCACTTCCGACGGCGTTGAAGTAGGCGTTGATCTCGCGAGCCCGGGTCGAGGCGAGCGTGACCAGCCGGAACTTGGAGTCGGCGCGCTCGAGGAGGTCCTCGATCTTCGGGTTCATCATCGTGTCGTGACGACCGGGCATTGCTTCCTCCGAGAAGTGGGCGGAATGGACCACGGTAGCAGTGGTCCGACGGCGTCCGGTAACTCCTCGTCCGTTCCGTCGGGTGTCAGTCGGCGGGCGTGTCGCCGGCTCGGGCACGGCGGATCAGCGTCCGGAGCTCCTCGACGGCGACGTCGATGTCGTCGTTGACCAGACGCACCATGCCCAACGCACGGGCTGCGTCGCGTTCCTCGTCGCCCTTGCGCATCCGGGCCTCGATGCGCTCGGGGCTGTCGCCACGTCGGTGGAGCCGCTCGCGCTGGGCCTCACGGTGGGGGGTGTCGACGAAGATCAGGAGGGCCTCGGGGTCGATCTCTCGCACCGCTGCTGCGCCGGCGACGTCGATCTCGAACAGCACGTCGCTGCCCTCGGGCGGATCGGGCATCGGGGTTCCCTGGCGATAGTCGAGGAAGTCGACCCACTCGAGGAATCCACCCGCGGCGATGCGCTCGTCGAACGTCGCGCGGTCGGTGAAGACGTAGGCGTCCTCGGACTCACCCGGCCGGCGGTCGCGGGTGGTCCAGGATCGACTCAGCCAGATCGTGGGTTCGAGCTCGAGGAGCGCGTCGACCAGGGTGCCCTTGCCGACGCCGCCGGGGCCGGAGACGACGATGTTCATGGAGATGGGGTTCACGCAGCGTGAGGTCGGTGCAGGCGAGCGGTCGGCCGACGGCCGGGTGCTCAACCGAATTCTTCGAGGAGCTTGCGCTTCTGCTGCTCGCCGAGCCCACGGACCCGTCGGGTCTCGGAGATCTCGAAGGCCTCCATCGTGCGGCGGGCCTTGACCTTGCCGACACCGGGGAGCGACTCGAGCACGGCCAGGACCTTCATCTTGGCGATCATGTCGTCGTTGGGCGCCTGCTCGAGCAGCTCGGGCAAGAGGAGCGAACCCATCTTCAGGCGCTCCTTGAGCTCGGCGCGCGCCCGGCGGGCCTCGGCGGCCTTGGCCAGGGCGGCCTGGCGCTGCTCCGGGGTCAGGGAGGGTGGCTGCGGCATGGGCGCGACCATAGACCACGACAGACCGGGATCGACCACGCCGCGGGGATCAGGACAGGGCGGAATCGACGAGCGCGGCGGCGGTGGCCGTCGGGTCGTCGCTCTCGGTGATGGCTCGTCCGAGCACCAGCAGGTCGGCGCCGGCGGCGAACGCGTCGCCCGGCGAGGCGGTGCGACGCTGGTCGTGGCGGGGGTCGCCCGGCGCCCGGATGCCGGTGGTGACGATGAACAGCCGCGGCATGAGCTCGCGGGCCTCGGCCACGTCGGCCACCGCGCAGACCAGCCCGGTGCAGCCGCCGTCGACCGCGACCTCGACCCGCTGCGGGAGGATGTGCGGCGGCGCGGTGTCATCGGACGTGAGCACGGTGACGGCCAGCGTCTTCGGCGCGGGGACCTCGGCAGCATCGGCGCCGTCGATCGCACCCTCGACTCCGGCGCGGAGCATCGCCACGCCACCGTGGGCGTGGAACGTCAGGTACGCCACGCCCAGCGACCCGAGCACCCGAGCCGCCTTGTGCACAGTGCTCGGGATGTCGTGGAGCTTGAGGTCGACGAACACCTCGAGGCCGAGGTCCTGCATCGTCGACACCGCCTTGGGACCGGCGCTGGCGTAGAGCTCCATGCCGACCTTGACGGTGCCGAACCAGGGACCGATGTCGCGCGCCATCCGCCGAGCCTCGACGAGGTCGTCAGTGTCCAGTGCGAGGCACAGCCGATTGCGGACCTCGTCCGGTGCCTCGATGTCGAACATGGCCATCTGCGGTGCCCTCCCTCGTCGTGACCGACAGCCTGCCACCGGACGCGAGGACGACGTCGTGCCGAGCGCGACAAGTTGCCGTGCGACAATGCGCCCGAATGATTCGCATCACGGCCATCACCGAACGCATCCGCAGCTCGCTGTTCTTCGTCCCCATGGCCTTCGTGCTCGGCGGTGTGGCGCTGGGCCTGGCGACCATCACCCTCGACCAACGGCAGGCGTCCGGAGGCAGCGAGCTGCCCCTCGGGCTGACATCGACGGTGGACAGCGCACGTGCGGTGCTGAGCACCATCGCCGGCGCCACCATCACCTTCGCCGGCATCGCCTTCTCGGTCTCGCTGTTGCTGATCCAGCAGGCCTCGAGCCAGTACTCGCCGCGCGTGGTGCACGGACTGTTCCGCGACCCGTTCAACAAGCGGATCATGGGCGTCGTCGTCGGCACCTTCACGTTCTGTCTCGTGGTCCTACGCTCCGTTCGCGGTCCCCTCGAGCAGGACGG
>JBFJNI010000022.1:0-47253 GCA_041618235.1 Acidimicrobiales bacterium | reverse complement strand
GACGACCTCGTCCCACGTCGAGGCATCGACGTTGTCCTGCCACCAGTCGGTGAGCGTCGCCACGCCGGCGGGTGCCCGCAGGAGGCCGCCGACGACGTGGACGAAGTCGTACCCGGTGGAGCCGGCCACCGGCCATGTCCGGGGAAGAGTCTCACCCGGCTCGAGGATCTTCTCGACCACGGTCCACACGCCGTCGGTGGCGCCCGCGAGCCGTTCGAGGTATCCCGCCGGATCGCTCAGACCATCGGGATGATCGATGCGCAGACCGTCGACCAGCCCGGCACCCACGAGGTCGAGCACCAGCGCGTGGGTGTCGGCGAACACCCTGGGGTCTTCGACGCGCACCCCGATGAGCGTGTCGATGTCGAAGAATCGTCGGTAGTCGAGGTCGTGTCGGGCTCGACGCCAGTGGCACAGCTGGTAGTGCTGCAGCTCGAGGATCTCGTGGAGACGGTCGGCGTCGGCGTTGATCGCATCCAGCCGCCCGGTCTCCTCGTGACGGACGATGTCGGCGACGGACTCGGGCGACAGCGGGAAGACGTGATCGGAGTACCGCACGACGAAGCCGTCGTCGGTGTGGTCGAGCACCAGCTCGCCGGCGTCGAGGACGCGGCCGTAGTGGTCGCCGAGGACCGGGAGCAGCACGGTGTCGCGCTGGCGCACCTCGTGGGACTCCCAGATGATGTCGAAGTGGTCGGCGAAGCGCGACGCCGGTCCGTGCTCGAGCACGTCCCACCACCATCGGTTGGCGCGAGCGTCGGCGATCGACATGTGGTTCGGCACGACGTCGATCACGAGCCCGAGGCCCGCGCCCTGGGCCGCAGCTGCCAGCTCGTCGAACGCCCGGCGGCCACCGAGCTCGGCGCTCAACGATCCGTGGTCGGCCGTGTCGTAGCCGTGCGTCGAGCCCGGTGCCGCCTGGAGGACGGGCGACAGGTAGAGGTGGCTCACGCCGAGCTCGGCGAGCTCGTCCACGAGAGCACGCGCCGCGGCGAAGTCGAGGTCGACGCCGAGCTGGAGCCGGTACGTGGCGGTGGGCGGCCGACCGGTCACGCCAGCGGGACCGCCCGGAGCAGCATCAGCGAGCGGGCCGGGACGTCGAGCGTCGCGGATCGCTTGGTGGTCTTGTCGGGACGACCGTCGGGGCGATCGGTGCGCAGCACCACGTTCCACGACGGCGCCCACATCTTCGGGAGCTTCCACGTCACCGGATCGGCGCCCGCGTTGGCCAGCAGCAGGAAGCTGTCGTCGACGAGGTGGCGGCCGCGTTCGTCGCGCGCCTGGAGGGCTTCACCGTTGAGGAAGAGTCCGACCGCACGGGCATCGGAGAAGTCCCAGTCGTCGTCGTTCATCTCCTTGCCGTCGGGCCGGCACCACCCGATGTCGACCGTGCCGCGGATGGGCCGGCCGAAGAACCACCGCCGGCGCCGGAAGACCGGATGGTCCTTGCGGATGGCGATGAGGTGCCGGGTGAACTGCAGCAGGTCCTCGTCGACCTCGTCCCAGTCGAACCACGAGATCTCGTTGTCCTGGCAGTAGGCGTTGTTGTTGCCGCCCTGCGACCGGCCGAGCTCGTCGCCTCCGAGCAGCATCGGCACGCCCTGTGACAGCAACAGCGTGGCGAGGAAGTTGCGTTGCTGCGTGGCCCGGAGGCGGAGGATCTCGGGGTCGTCGGTGGGCCCCTCGACACCCATGTTCCACGACCGGTTGTGACTCTCGCCGTCGTTGTTGTCCTCGCCGTTGGCCTCGTTGTGCTTCTCGTTGTACGCAACCAGGTCGGCCAGGGGGAAGCCGTCGTGGGCGGTGACGAAGTTGATGCTGGCCGACGGCGACCGGGTGCTGTTGTCGTACAGGTCGGACGAGCCGGTGAGGCACGAGGCCAGATCGGGCACGGTCGCATGCTCGCCCCGCCAGTAGTCGCGCACGACGTCTCGGTAGCGACCGTTCCACTCCGACCACACGGGCGGGAAGTTCCCGACCTGGTAGCCCCCCTCGCCGATGTCCCACGGCTCGGCGATGAGCTTCACCTGGCTGACGACCGGGTCCTGCTGCACGAGATCGAAGAACGCCGACAGCCGGTCGACCTCGTAGAACTGCCGGGCCAGCGTCGCGGCGAGGTCGAAGCGGAAGCCGTCGACGTGCATCTCGGTGACCCAGTAGCGCAGCGAGTCCATGATGAGCTGCAGCGTGTGCGGGTGGGCCATGTTGAGGCTGTTCCCGGTGCCGGTGGTGTCGTAGTAGTACTGCGGATCGTCGGGGACCAGCCGGTAGTACGCCTGGTTGTCGATGCCCTTGAACGACACCTGGGGGCCCATCTCGTTGCCCTCGGCGGTGTGGTTGTAGACGACGTCGAGGATCACCTCGATGCCGGCATCGTGCATCGCCCGCACCATCGCCTTGAACTCCTGCACCTGCTGGCCGAGCGAACCGCTGGCGCTGTAGCCGTCGTGCGGCGCGAAGAACCCGATCGAGTTGTAACCCCAGTAGTTGTCGAGCCCGCGTTCGACCAGATGGGCGTCGTGCAGGAACTGGTGGACGGGGAGTAGTTCGACCGCGGTGACCCCGAGCGACAGGAGGTGCTCGACCACCGCGGGGTGGGCGAGACCGGCGTAGGTGCCGCGCTCGTGCTCGGGGACCTCGGGATGGGTGGCCGTGAAGCCCTTGACGTGGACCTCGTAGATGATCGAGTCGTGCAGCGGCGTGGCCGGCGGACGGTCGTGGCCCCAGTCGAAGAACGAGCTGTGCACCACGGACTTGGGCACGTGCCGTGCGCTGTCGTCGTCGTTGCGCGACGACGGATCGCCGAAGTCGTACGGGAAACAGGCCTGGGTCCAGTCGACCCGACCCTCGATCGCCTTGGCATACGGATCGATCAGCAGCTTGTTGGGATTGCAGCGCAGCCCCTTGGCCGGGTCCCACGGTCCGTGGACGCGGTAGCCGTAGCGCTGGCCCGACGTCACGTTCGGGAGGTACTCGTGCCAGCAGTAGGCGTCGACCTCGGTCAGCTCGATGCGCTCCTCGGTGCCGTCGTCGTCGAACAGGCACAGCTCGACGCGCTCGGCGACCTCGGAGAACAGGCTGAAGTTCGTCCCGGAGCCGTCGTGGGTCGCCCCGAGGGGATACGGAGACCCAGGCCAGGTCTGACGATCGGACACGTTGCCTCCAAGAGCCCCGCGGCGAGCGGGGCGGACGGATCGACTCGAACGGTGGAGTGTGCCCGCAGGATGCTCGGACACCACCCCGGTGGCGATTTCACGCAGATGAACTGTGTCACCCGCCGGCGGCCGGCTGCTCCGTCGGAGCGGCCTGTCCGGTCGGCCCGGCTTGCGCGGCCTGCTCGGTCGGCCCGGGGGGTGCATCCTCGTCCGACGGATCCGTCGGCTCCGCCTCGTCCGTCGGCTCCCGGGTCACGGTGGGTACCGGGTCCACCTCGACCGCTCGCGAGTCGTCAGGCGACGGCACATCCGTGTCGGCGGGCGCGGCTGGGGTCTCGACACCATGCTCGGCGTCGGCCCCGGGATCCGTCGCCAGGTCGTCGACCGGCGCGGGAACCACGTCCAGCGCGGCTCCGGTTGCCGGGTCCGCTCCCGTCGTCACCTCGGACTCGGTCGCGGTCTCGGCTTCCGACGTCTCCGGCATCCAGGGAGCGAGGAGCTCCATCGCCTGGGCCTCGACCGCTCGGAACTCGGCGAGGATCTCGGAGGGAGTCCGCTTCGCGAACCATGCGGCGCGCGCATCGACCGACTTCACCAGCGCCTCGAGCCGGTTCCGGACGGAGCGGTCCGGGGGGCCGTCGAGCGTGAGGACGAGCTGCACCGCGACCGCCTCGGTCACGCACGAGACGCACTTGTTGTTGACGGCGACCGCCAGGTTCTCGGGGACTGCGACGCGGTTCGGAACGGTGGCGACCACGATCTGGAACGCGGCAGCGACGGTCCGACAGCCCGTGCACATCGCCAAGGCGTAGGCACGGTTCGCCTGGGTGATCGAGTCGTCCTCGTCCCACTGGAGGTCGGCCGAGAGGTCGAAGCGCCGGGCGCCGTCGGTCCAGTTGGCGACCACCGCCTGGTTGTCGCCGGCGGCTGGCGGCGCCGGCGGATCGAACGGGAAGGGCCACGCCACCTCGGGCACGGTCGGCTTCGGGCTCCGCACGACGGTGGTGGGAACGGCCGGGGACCGCTCCGCGGCCGGGACATCGCGCCGGGTGGAGACCGGCTCGGATCGGTCGACGGCCGGGTCGGCCTCGGTGGTGGCGCCGACCGCGGCGTGGTCCACCTGGCGTTTGGCTCGGGCCAGCGGACGCACCGCCGGCTCCTCCGCGTCGCTGGTGCCGACGACCCGGCCGCCGGCGGGACCGGCGGCGATCTCGCCGGGGCCCGCCGCGGCGATCGGCGCCCCGTTCCGCTCCCCCGGGAGCAGACCGGGTCCCGTGGCGAGCAGGACGGCGACGACAGCGGCCAGGGCGGAGGTCCTCCACAGCGGATGGCCGTCGGTGGCCCGCCAGAAGGACCGGCTGGTGCGATGGGCGAGCCGCGTCGTGAGGTAGAGGCTCGACGCCGGCACGAACGCGACCAGCAGGATGCTGATCAGACCGAGGGCGACGGCGTCGTGGTTGCCGAGCGCCAGGTGCTGGGACACGAGGTCGGACTGGGCGCGGATCGTGGCGATCGAGCCGATGACGAGGTCGGGGAGGTGGACGATCAACAGACCGAACGTGACGGCGAGCGCGGGGATCACGAGCGCCACCCACGTCACCACGACCGCCTGCGCCCATGGACGGAGCGGGTTCGGCGTGCGGTCCCGCCAGTTCCACGGCAGCGCGCGAGCCAACGTCGGCTTGATCCGGGCGAAGAGGTCGGGCACCCCGATCAGGTCGGCGAGGATGTGGTAGCCGTCGAAGCGGACCAGCGGGATGAGCTGGCGCACCATCTGCAGGAGCTGCACCGGGACCAGGACGAGCAGCGACTCGGCGCCCGTGATCACCCACAGCACCCCGGAGCCGAGCGCGAACACGGCGTTGAAGTACAGACCGCCGAGGTCGACCCGGAGACGCCCCGCACGGGACAGCCGGTACGAATCGGTGACGTCGGTGTAGAACGCGGGCCAGACGAGATACAGCGCCGCGCCCATGACGCCCGGCTCGGCGCCGCCGTAGCGGCACGCCGCGGCGTGACCGATCTCGTGGAACGCAGCCGACGCGAGGACGAGCCCGATGAGCACGAGCACCGTGCCCGGCTCGCGGAGCGACTCGGCGATGGCGGTGTCGAGCCCACGATCGAGCAGGACCCACGCGGAGAAGACCGTGAACGCGGCGGTGACCAGGGCCACCACCGTCGGCCGGAACAGCCAGAGGAACGGCCGGGTGAGCGCCCGGGTGCGGTCGGGTCGGGTGACCGCGATGCGCCCGCGGAGTCCGAGCAGAGGGTTGACCTTGGCGACGACGGGTTCGCTGCCGTCCGGGCCACAGACCAGACCCAACGGTCGCAGCTTGTGTTCGATGAGGTAGTGGACATCGTCCACATGGAGGTCGCGGCCGCTGTACTCCGAGGCCGCGTCGGTGACGAGCGACAGATCGCATTGCCCGTCGATCGCCTCGAGCACTGCGTCGACGAGCGGCGTCAGCTGCACGACCTGGCCGTCGCCGCGACGGGCCAGGCGTGGGGGTACGCGGTAGCCGGACCCCGCCATCGGTCCCAGGCGCACGACCCCTCGGGCGAGGCGCGGCACCGCGGAGGCGTCAGCCGCCGCGAGGTCGGGCGCGAGGGCGGCGGGAACGTTCGGGAGCTGGCGGGGTCCGGACACTGCGAGGACCGGCCGCTACTGCAGGACGGTTGCGTCCTGGGCGGCGGTCGCCTGGGCGACGACGCCGTCCATGTGCTGGACGATGACGGCCGTCTGGGAGGCGACCGCAACCGACTGCGAGCCGATCGAGCCGATGTTGGCGGACACTGCGGCGGAGATGGGGGCCGCCACGTTGGCGTTCGCCGCGATCGCGCCCGCCACCGGCGCGGCGAGGTCGGCGTCGACGGCGGCGTCGACCTTGATGTTGAGCAGGCCGTTCTGCAGCAGGTTCGACGCGCCGCCGACCAGCTCGCCGGCGGAGCCGGTCACGCCGTTGACCGTGTCCTCGATGGAGCCGGTGACGCCGTCCACGGTGCCGCCGTCGACCGCATCGGTCACGCCGTCGAGGGCACCGCCGTCGGGCAGCGCGGCAGCAGCGGTCCCGACGTCGGTGGCGCCGGCGTCCATGGCACCCGCGTCGGTACCGGTCTGGTCGACCACTGCGGTCTGGGGCGCGTGCGCGATGGCCTCGCCGGTGAGCGACTGGTCGATCGAGACGGCCTGGATGGCCTGGGCGGCGGAGGTCGAGTCGATCGTCAACACGTCGGCGGACACGGCCGCGTTGACCGGCAGCGCCACCTGGGCGTTGGCGGCGACCGCGAGGTCGATCGGGGCGGCGAGATCGAGCGCGACATCGAGGTCGACGTCGATGTTCAGCAGGGAGATCACCTGCTTGTCGGGCAGGGCGGTGGCCGATTCGGCCTCCAGCTCGGCGATGGTGAGTCGGTAGGCGTTCGACATCGGTTCGGGCTCCTCTGGATGGATCAAGGGATCAGGGGGATCGGTCTCCGGCACCGCCCGTCCGTACCGGTCCGGCGCCTCTACCCCCTCGTCCCGACTTCAGACCGAATCGTCGGGAATACGGACCGGACCGGAGCGACTCCCGAGATCGATGCCGCCGCAGACGCCGGCCGCGGCGTGGCACCCTCGACGGCGATGGGAATCCTCGCCCTGTGGGCCACGCCACGAACCGTGTCGACGGCGTTCGAGCGGATGATGATCGAGCGCGGTGATCACCTCGTGCTCGACGAGCCATGGTCCCGGGCGTACTACCTGGGGCCCGACCGTCGATCCGACCGCTATCCGCTGGCGTTCCCGGAGTCGACGTACGCGGCCGTCACCGCCGGCGTACTGGCGACCGGACGGGACCAGCCACTGTTCGTGAAGGGCATGGCGTACCAGGCCGGCCCGGGTCTGGCCGACGACGACCTCGCCGCGTTCACCCACACGTTCCTCATCCGGGAGCCGACCGCTGCGCTGCGTTCGCTGCACCGCGAGTGGCCCGACTTCACCGAGGACGAGGCCGGCTACGTCGCGCAGGGCCGGCTCTTCGACCGCATCTGCGATGCCACGGGAGCGATTCCAGCGGTCATCGACAGCGACGCGCTGCGCCGTGACCCCGGGCGCGTGGTCGGAGCCTGGTGCGAGCGGGTCGGCATCGAGCACCGGCCGTCGTCGCTGGCGTGGGCACCGGGCCACCGGCCCGAGTGGCCGCTCTGGCACACCTGGTACGAGGGCGTCGCCGCATCGACGGGCTTCGCTCCGCCACGCGCCGTTGTCCCCGACGACGAGTCCTCACCGGCGCTCGAAGGCCTCGAAGAGCTCCGGGCGCGCGCCGAGGTCCAGTACGAGCGGCTCTACGCCCACGCCATCGACGGCTGAGCTGGCGACGACCCGTCACTCGATGCGTACCGCTGCGTGCCCACGGGCACGGCTCCGACTCGGGCAGGATTGAGGCCACATGACCGAACCCGTCGACGCCGTCGTCATCGGCTCGGGCCCCAACGGCCTGGCCGCCGCCATCACGCTCGCTCGCGCCGGCCACTCGGTCGTGGTGCTCGAGGCGGCCGACACCGTCGGCGGTGGCATGCGGACCGCCGAGCTCACCGGGCCCGGGTTCCACCACGACGTGTGCTCGGCCGTGCATCCACTCGCCGCGGGCTCGCCGTTCTTCCGCTCGGTCCCGCTGGCCGAGCACGGCGCCGAGCTCATCCACCCCGACCTCGCACTGGTGCACCCGCTCGACGGCGGGCGGGCCGGCGTGCTCGAACGATCGCTCGACGCCACCGTCGCCGGCCTCGGCGCCGACGGTGATGCGTGGCGGGGGCTGTTCGGCCCCCACGTGCGCAACTGGGATCGCCTCGGCGACGCCCTGCTCGGCTCGCTGGTGACGGTGCCTCGCCATCCCATCAGCCTCGCCCGGTTCGGGATCGACGCCCTCCGCTCGGCCCAGGGCCTGGCCGGCCGGTTCGACCACGACGAAGCCCGTGCCCTGTTCGCCGGCATCGCGGCCCACGGCTTCCTCCCCCTCGACGCCCCACTCACCGGTTCGTTCGGGCTGGTGCTCGGTGGGCTCGCCCACGTCCATGGCTGGCCCATCGTGCGTGGCGGGTCGCAGAAGCTGGCCGACGCGCTCGTGTCGTACCTCGAGTCGCTCGGCGGAACCGTCGTCACGGGTTGCCGGGTGGCCTCACTCGACGAGCTGCCACCGCACCGCGTCGTCATCGGCGACATCACCCCTCGTCAGCTCGTCGCCATCGCCGGCGACCGGCTCGACCGCAAGGGCCGGCGCTCACTCGAGCGGTTCCGGTACGGGCCCGGCGTGTGCAAGGTCGACTACGCGCTGTCCGAACCCGTGCCGTGGACCAACGCCGACGCCCGCCGGGCGGGCACCGTCCACGTCGGCGGCACGTTCGAGGAGGTCGCCGGCGCCGAGGCCGAGGTCGCCGCCGGCCGCCACGCCGACCGTCCCTTCGTGCTCGTCTCCCAGCAGAGCCTCGCCGACGACACCCGCGCCCCCGCCGGCCAGCACACGCTGTGGGCCTACTGCCACGTGCCCAACGGCTCGACCCGCGACGTCTCCGAGTCGATCACCACCCAGATCGAGCGCTTCGCCCCCGGCTTCCGCGACGTCGTGCTCGACCAGCACGTGATGACCGCCACCGACTACGAGACCTACAACCCCAGCTTCATCGGCGGCGACATCTCGGCCGGCTCCCACCAGGGCCTCCAGCTGCTGCTGCGCCCCCGGCCGGCACTCGACCCGTACCGCACCCCCGTCGACGGCGTCTTCCTGTGCTCGGCATCGACGCCACCCGGCGGCGGCGTCCACGGGATGTGCGGCATGCACGCCGCCGAGTCCGCCCTCCGCCACCTCGCCTGACCCGTTCCGGCGTCGCCGACCACGGCGACGGCGTGGCGAGCAACGTCAGAGTGTCCAGTGCGCCGGAGCAACGCAGTCGATCCTGGTGTCCGAAGCCATCGAAAGGTGACGGCCGGCGCCCGACGGCGGATCAGCCGCCGTACTGGCGCCCCAGCTGCGTGCGCAGCGATTGGTCGCGCCAGTACGAGCCGACCTTCGAGGTGACGGGTTCCCACCGTGACGGAGCGGCGGCCTTCGGGTCGTCGCCCATCACGGTGACCCGTTGGATCACGCGCTCGCCCTCGAAGTCGTTCAGGACGTGGTGCTGCGTGCAGCGGTTGTCCCACATGGCGATCGTGCCGGGCGTCCAGCGGTACCGCATCGTGAACCGCGGCTTCTGGATCCACTGCGTCAGATGGCCGAGCAACATCCGTGACTCCTCGTCGGAGAGCTCGACGATGCGACGGGTGAAGTGCTCGTTGACGAAGAGCGACTTGCGCCCGGTCTCCGGATGCACCCGCACCACGGGATGGATGTGCATCTTGTCGGGCACGAGATGCGGGCTGGCGTCGTGGAGCGCGGTGAGCCCTTCGCAGAGCTCCTGCAGCGGTGCCGACAGCTCGTCGTAGGCCTTGTACGCATTGGCCCACATCGTGTCGCCGCCGACGTCGGGACACTTCACCATGTGGAGGATGGCGAACTTCGACGGGTGGGGCTCGAAGGTGATGTCGCTGTGCCATTCGTCGGCCACCCCGCCCTTGCCGTTCTTCGCCCGCAGCTCGAAGAACTCCGGGCGCTCCGACTCGAAGTCCAGGTTCGGGTGCGACTCGAGCTCGCCGAAGTGACGGCCGAAGGCGATGTGCTGATCGGGCGTGAGGTGCTGCTCGGGGAAGAACAGCACCTGATGCTCCATCAACAGCTCGTGGACGACGGCGGCGCCGGCCGCATCGACGGTGGCGAGGTCGAGGCCGCGGATCTCGGCCCCGAGCGACCCCGACATGCGGGTCACGTCCAGGTCGGCTCGATCGGGTGCGATGGTCATGACGGTGCTCCAGGTACGTACGACGACTACCGCCGTTCTACTCCCATCTCCGGCCGGAGGGCTCGCCGGGCCCGTCAGCCGTGGAGGTGCCCACCACCCAACGACGGGTGGGTGCGGTTGAACACGTCGGTGGGGATCCAGCTGTCGTAGGTCGGCGCCCACACGTGGACCATCCACTGGTCGTCGAAGTTCACGTTCACTCCGCCGAGTGCCGCGCACTCGGCATCGGTCGCGTCCTCGGACGCGATGTACAGGTGGCCGTCGAGCGTCGATGCACACAGCTCCCCGTGCCGATGCCAGTGATCGTTGTCCCCTGCGAATCCCGCTGGCGGGGCGGCGCCGCTCTGGACCAGATACATCATCCCGGTGACACGCGAGTCCGGGTGGTTGCCATCGAACATCAGCCAGTTGGGACGCTCCGGATCGAACGGCCCGGTGATCCGGCTCGGATCCACGTAATGGATGCCCTGTCCCGGGCTCCAGACCGCGGCCTCGACCCAACCCGCAGCCTCGGCATCGGCGACCGTCGACAATCCCGACACGAAGGTTCGGGCCGCAGAGATCTGGAGGTGAACCGTTCGACAGTCGTCACGCGACAACGGTCCCTTCGGTTCGGTGTAGGTGGCCATGAAGGTCGCGTCCATGGCGCCGCCGTGCAGGTGGCCGTCGTTGATCGCCGTGTCCGATGGGTCACAGAGAGACGGCCGAGCGGTACCCGGCTCGTAGGTCACCGGTTGACAGGCGGCGAACAGCAGGGCCGCAGCGAGTGCGACGAAGATCCCCAGCCGAGGTCCCGATGGGCTCGGCACGATGTGCTCCTTGATGGTCCGTGGCTCGGAATCGCCATCGTCGCACGGGTGGCCGAGAACCTCAACCGACGATCAGGACGAGAAATCTCCACGAAAGCGCACAACTCGCGCCGTCACCTGCCGATTGATGCGGTGAAGCAGAAGGAGGCCCGATGGATCAGCCCACCACGGGATACACGATGACCCACGCCGAGGCCGAGCTGCGCGCCCTCCTCGACCGCTGCCCGTCTGCGGTCGTCGCCGCACTCGGACCCGATGCCCGCCCGGTGCCGTTTCCCGCGTCCGTCGAGCTCGCCGACCAGCAGGTCCGCGCGTGCCGCACGGCGATGGACCTCGTGCTCGCCGACGACCGTCCGATCGTCCTCGACGCGTGGAGCCGCGTCCAGGTCGAGCCGATCGTCGACATCGAGGTCCGCCTCGTGGCCGACCCGGACCGACCCTCGCTCGTCCGCTTCTTCGACGTCCGCGACGGACACGACACGTTCGTCATCGTGCTCCCCACCGACGATCCGCAGCGCGTGCTCGAGAGCGTGAACGACGAGGACCACGTCCTTCCCATCGCGCACGTCGAACGCGACGCGACCTCGACCTTCACCGCCGTCGACGACAACGCCACCGCCCTGCTGGGGTGGTCACGCGAGCACCTGCTCGGCCGTCAGACGCTCGAGCTGGTCCACCCCGACGATGTCGAGCGCGCCGTCGAGTCCTGGTTGGCCATGCGGACCATGGACCCTGATGACGTCCGCACGCAGGTCCGTCTCCGTCATGTCGACGGCCATTACGTCTGGCTCGAGGTCACCAACACCAACCACCTGGACGATCCCGACATCGGGTGCGTTCGATCGACGTTCGTCGACATCTCCGACGAGATGGCCGCGCTCGAGGCGCTGCATGCCCGCGAGCGCCTGCTGCATCGATTGGCCGAGACGCTCCCGATCGGCGTCTGCCATCTCCGTCCGGACGGCCAGGTCGCGCACACCAACCCACCGCTGATCGAGCTCCTCGGCCCCGTCGACAGCGTGCGGTCGATCGTCGATCGTGTGCTCGAGGACGACCGTGAGCTGCTCCAGCTCGCGATCGACCGTGCGCTCGAGGGCCGACCGATCGACCTCGAGGTCGGCGTCGAGCACGCCGAGGGCGATCGACGGTGCGAGCTGACGTTCCGCACGATGGACAACGACGACGACAGCACCGACGGCGTCGTGATGTGCGCCACCGATGTCACCGACCGATCTCGGCTTCGCGCCGAGCTCGAGCACCGGGCGAGCCACGACGACCTGTCCGGCTGCCTGAACCGGTCGGCCACCGTGGCCGCGCTCGAGCGGGCACTGCGCGACCAGCGCGAGGTGACGGTCGCCTACATCGACCTCGACGAGTTCAAGTCGGTGAACGACGACCTCGGCCACGCGGCCGGCGACGAGGTCCTGCGCGTCGCGGCTGCCCGCCTCCGAGGCGTGATCCGCTCGGGCGACGTGGTCGGTCGGGTCGGCGGTGACGAGTTCGTCATCATCTGTCCGCAGGGCGTCGAGCCGATCGATCTCCCACCGTTCGTGGCCCGCCTCCGCCACGCCATCTGCGGCGACGTGAGCTTCGCCCGCAACCGCATCGGATTACAGGCCAGCATCGGCGCCGCCGTCTCGCTGCCGGGCGAGACCGACGCCGAGTCGCTCCTCAGCCGGGCGGACGCCGCCATGTACATCGACAAGGCCGCACGCAGCCGCCTCCGCTGACTCCGACCGGTCTCCGTCCCAGGTCAGGCCGGCACGGTGCTCCGTCCGGCACGCACGACGGGCACCCAGTCGTTGACCGGGCTGGGGGCGCCGGTCGCCTCCTCGGTCCGGTCGGCGGTGCCGGCGGCCGCGAAGTGGAACACCATGGCGGCCCGGATGCCGTCGCTCTCGTTGTCGGTCGAACGGTGCATGAGGTGGCTGTCGAAGACCAACAGGTCGCCCGGGTCCATGCACACGGGCGTGGCCGCCGACAGGTCGTGGTCGACGATCTCCACGTAGCCGTAGTTCGCACCCGGCCGACGGTCGGGCACGTGGTCGTGCACGGGCTCGCAGTGCGACCCGGGCACGACGTGCAGGCAGCCGTTGTCGAGCGTCGCTTCGGTGACCGCCAGCCACAACCCCACGACCGGGCGCATCGGGTCGAACGGGAAGTAGTGGGAGTCCTGATGCCAGGGCTGGCCCCACGCTCCCGGGTTCTTGAAGATGAACTGCGAGAGGAAGCAGTCGACGTCCGGGCCGATGCGCTCGACCAGGACGGCCACCACCTCGTCACCGCCGAGGAACTCGGTGAACGCCGGGCGACGGTGCAGCTTGAACACCTTCGACGCCGCGTCCTCCGGATGTTCACCGGTGCCGGCGAGGTTGGCCTCGGGCAGGATCAGCGTTCCCTCGGCGGTCATCGAACCGGCGGCCGCCCGCACCAGACCGATGACGTCGGCGAGCATGGCCTCGCCGACGCCCGGGTGGGCGAACCCGTCGTGGCGCTCGAACCCCTGGTCGTTCCACCCCATGGTCAATCGACCCCCTCGACGGGGTCGCCGCCGAAGATCCGCGCCTGGCGTGCCTCGTCTGCGCGCCGCCGCTCGCGTTCTTCGTTCTCGATCAGCCGGCGGTGCACCGACCCCATCACCAGCGACAGCGGGATGAGCAACGCCGCATAGGCCGCCATCGCGAACAACCCCGACACGTCGACCACTCGTTCGGAGTCACCGATCGTCACGTCGTCGAAGATGTCCTCGAACGGAGACATGAACCGATCTTGGTTCCGGAGGGCCCATTCGCTGAACCATGCCTCCGGGTTCGCCGCGAGGATCTGGAGCAACACGCCCACACCCAGGGCGACCTCGATCACCAGGACGACCCCGATGGCCACCCGGATCAGCAGTCGTCCCACCAGCAGTGCCTTCGTCGACATACCGCAGTGTCGCGTCCTCGACGGCCGCCCGCATCTTCGGAACTGACACACTGAGCCCGTGACCGAGACGCGGGCAGCGGAGGCCGATCGAGTCCCCACCGGGGGTCGGGTCCGCAGGTGGTTGATCCTGGTCGTCGTCGGCCTCGCGGCCGCCGTCCTGTTGTGGGTGATGGGTTCGGCGGTGCTGCCCCGGTGGTGGGCGCAGCGCATGAGCAACCTGATCGACGGACGCCTCACCGCCGGCAGCGTGTTCGGGCTCTGCATCGGCGCGCTGTTCACGGTGCTCCCCCTGACCGTGCTCGCTGCCGGATGGCGCTTCCGTCGTGGGTGGAAGCGGTTCGCCGGCTTCGTGATCGCCGCGGCCATCCTGGCCGGCCCCAACCTGGCCACCCTCGGCATCGTGCTCGGCAACGGCAACGCCGCCCACGCGGGGCAACGGATCCTCGACGTCGACGGCCCGGGCTTCCGTGGCGGGAGTCTCGTGGGTGCCGTCATCGGTGCGCTGTCGTTCGCTGCGGTGTGGTGGCTGGCGTTCTCGCGGCGTCGAAACAAGGAGCGGGCCAAGGGGCTGGCCGCTGAACTCGCCGACCGGTGATCGGCGATCCCGCTCCGACGACACTGCGCGTCTGCGACGATGGACGCATGCAGGTGACGCTCACGTTCGACAACGGGCCGTGGCCCGGGGTCACCGACCGGGTGCTCGACGTGCTCGACGATCGCGGGGTCGCGGCGACGTTCTTCGTCGTCGGCGAGACCCTCGAACGAGACGGGGCGCGGGCACTCGCCGAACGGGCCCACCACGAAGGTCACTGGATCGGCAACCACACCTGGTCGCACTCCACCCCGCTCGGCGTCGACACCGACCCCGCCTACGCCGCGGCCGAGATCGAACGAACACAGGACCTCATCGGCGACCTCGCGCATGCACGACGGTGGTTCCGGCCCTTCGGTGAGGGCGGGCACATCACGCCCAACCTGTTGAGCCACGCGGCGGTCGAGATCCTCGAGCGCGACGGCTACTCGTGCGTGCTGTGGAACTCGGTCCCTCGCGACTGGGAGGACACCACGGGGTGGGTCGACACCGCCCTCCACCACGCCACGCTGCTCGACCATGCCGTCGTCGTGGTCCACGACCTCCCGACCGGAGCGATGGACGAGCTCGACCGGTTCATCGATCGGGTCCGCGAAGAAGGCGGGACCTTCACCCAGGACTTCCCCCCCGAGGTGCTCCCGATCGATCGTGGACACCCCGGCGACCTGCGCGGATTGGTGCACGCATGAGCACCGATCCCGAGCTGCGGCCCACCCGCCTGCACCACCACGCTTACGTCTCCGCCGACCTCGAGGTCACCCGCGCGTTCTACGAAGACGTCGTCGGCCTGCCACTGGTGGCGACGTGGTGCGAAGCGGGCAACGACGCCACCGGCGGCTCCGACTACTGCCACGCCTTCTTCGAGCTCGCCGACGGTTCGGCACTGGCGTTCTTCCAGTTCGCCGACGCCGGCATCCAGACCGCGTTCACGCCCGGGACGGCGAGCCCGTTCGACCACCTCGCGCTGCGGATCAGCGCCGATGCACAAGAGGCCATCCGCACTCGAGCCGAGGCCGCCGGCGTCGGGACGTTCACCGTCGACCACGGCTACTGCACCTCGCTCTACCTGAACGACCCCGACGGCTTGAACATCGAGCTCACCGTGGACCTGCCGGCGGCGGTCACCGCCGACGCCGTCGAGGAGCGGAAGAAGGTGGCGAGGGCATCGCTCGATCGATGGCTCGCCGGCGACCGCAGCGACACCAACCCGTACCGCGCCGCGAGCCACCCGCCCCGCTGATCGTCGTCGCCAGCCCCGTGTGGCACCGCGACGGCCGATCCGGTGCCTCCGGATTCCCCACGAATCGTGTCGCCATCCGGGTGTGCCACACCTCTGAGGGAGTTCGATCGCGACACGCGAGGTCACACGAGCGTCAGCCGGCGCCGGCTCGATCGGCACCGCGGTCGAACAGCTCGGCCCGCGCCCCCTCCACCGAGCCGGTGATGGGGACGACCCTGTCGAGACCCACGGTGTGGAGCAGCCGAGCGAGCGACCGGCTGCTGCAGGCCACCGCGACATCGCCGCGCGTCTCGCGGATGCGGCGGATCCCGCCGATCAGCGCGTTGAGGCCAGCGGAGTCCATGAACGGGACGGCCGAGAGGTCGACGACGACGTCGGTTCCACCGAGGGACCCGAGGGTCTCGCGGAACTCCCCCACCGTGTGGGCGTCGAGCTCGCCGCTCGGGCGGCACAGCACGTAGCCGTCCCTCGCCTCGATCTCGATGGTGATCTCCACGGGTGGAACTCCTCCTGCTCGGGTCTGGCTGTCGGATCGGCCCGGATGATCGCGGTCTGCGGCTCAGCCGTCCTCGACGACGAGGATCACGGGACAGGGCGCATGGCGGACGGCCCGGACCACCCACGGCGCGCGTCCACGGTCGCCAGGCGCCAACGTGACGCCCAGGATCATGCCGACGGCGTGGCGGTCGCGGGCCAGGTCGCAGACCGAGCGGATGTCGTCCGCGGCCGATTCGACCACGACGTGCTCGTGGTCCGGCCCGAAGAGCAGACCGGCCCGCTCGGTGGCCGCCCGCCGGGCGGCAGGACCGTCGGCCGCGATGACGACCACCGGGTGCGGGTCGACCTCGGCGACACGGTGTCGTGCGGAGCGGATCATGGTCACGATGCATCCTCCCCACCCGGGGTCACCACCACGATGGTGGTGGCGTCGCACGAACGCAGCACCTGCTCCACGGTGTGACCGAGGAACAGGTGATCCTGCACGTTGCGGCGCGTGGCGCCCACGACGACCAGGTCGGTCTCGTGCTCCTCGGCGAGGCCCAGGATCCCGACCGCCGCGCTGGGCGCGGACCGCACGGACACGGTCCACCGGGCTCCGAGCTCGCGCGCCCTGGCACGAGCCTGATCGAGCAGCTGCTCGCCCGCCCGCGACCCGTTCACGAGCGGTCGGGTGAGGACGTCGACACCGACCGTGGTGCCGTCGTTCTCCGGCACCGTGTGGGCACCGGTGCCGTTCCCGTTGCCGTTCCCGGCGCCGTGGTCGGTGACCACGTGACCGAGCACGGCCCGTGTCCCGATGCTGGCGCTGATGTTGAACCCGAGCTCCTGGGCGGCTCGCGACGACGCCGTTCCGGCGATCGGGAGCAGCACCCGACCGTAGGCCGGTGGCTGGCGGCCGGTGACCGACAGACCACGCCGCACGATGACCACGGGGACCGGGCTCCGGGCGGCGAGCTCCTCGACGAACGGCGGAAGCGGCCGGTCGCCGTCCTCGGGCGCGCTGCAGCCGACCACGACGGCACCGAAGCCGAGACGGAGTTCGGTGAGGATGGCGTCGACGTCGAAGTGGGCGGGCAGCGTGTGATCGTCGACCGCGTGATCGTGCAGCACGGCGTGCAACACACTCGTGTCCGCACGGCGGCCGTTGGCACTTGCGCTGGCCAACGTCACCCCCACCTCTGACGGCCAGGCGAGGGCCACGATCTGCGCGGCCATCACCGAGTTGCTCCCACCCCTGGTGGGTACGAGCACCGGCTCGTCCCGCACCAGCAGGTTCGAGCGCAGGGCCTCCTCACGTTCGAGGCGGCGCTGCTCCTCCGGGCTGCCGTCCCATCCACGCAGCACCCGGCGCAGCATCGGCGGCGCGGCCATCGAGGTGGCGATGGCCATCAGGACGATGACCGTGTACGACGCCTGGTTCAGCACGCCGAGCGAGATACCGACGGTGGCGATGACGATCTCGAGGGCGCCCCGGGCGTTGAGCCCGACCCCGGGCGCGGCGCCCTCGCGACCCGACAGCCCGGTGAGCTTGGCGCCGATCATCGCGCCGGCGAACTTGGCGATGCTGGCGACGGCGAGGACCACGACGGCCCAGAGCAGGACCTCCGGATCGGTCAGCAGTCCGAGGTCGACGCGCAGGCCGGCGGTGGCGAAGAACACCGGGGCGAACAGCCCGGTCGTCGCCGTCTCGATCGGTTCGATGATCTTGTGGTCACGGAGTCGGCTCCGGCCGATGAGGACCCCGGCGACGAACGCTCCGAGTACGGCCTCGACGCCGAGCCACTGCGTCGCCGCGCCCGCCGCGAGCGCGACGACGATGAGCACGCCGGTGGCCGCACCCGGCGCCGCGCCGCTGAGGCGAAGCCGGGTGAGCGACCAGTCCAGCGCCCGCTGGCCGACCGTGAAGGCGAGGAGGAAGAACACCGCCAGCCCGAGCAGGGTCGAGGCGATGGCGCCGAGGTCGATCTGGCCGGCCTGGGCCAAACCGGCCACCACGCCGAGCACCACCCAGCCGATCACGTCATTGGCCATCCCGGCCGCGAGGGTGAGCTGACCGAAGTCGCGCCGCATGAAGCCCATGTCTCCGAGGATCTTCGCGATCACGGGCAGGGACGAGATCGAGAGGGCGGCGGCGAGGAAGAGGGCGAAGACCGTGCGGTCGCCGTCACCACCGAGGAACACCGTTGGCATGGCGAGGCCCACGGCGAATCCGGCGGCCAGCGGGACCACCAGGCTGCCGGTCGACACGATGCCGGCGGCGCGACCCAGGCGGCGGATGAGCCCGAGATCGGTCTCGTCGCCGGTCACGACGAGGAGGAACACGACGCCGAGCCAGCCGACGGTGAAGAGCATGGCGGTCTGGACGTCGTCCGGTGGGAACAGCCATTCGAAGGCACCCGGCGCGAGCGCGCCGAGCACCGACGGTCCGAGCACGACGCCCGCCGCGAGTTCGCCGATGACGGCCGGTTGTCCGAAGCGGCGCGCCACGGCGCCGAGACCCCGGGCCACCACGACGATCACCAGGAGGGCGACCCAGAAGACCAGGAGCTGGTGCTCCTCGGGCGGATGGAGATCGGTCACGCCGAGACCTCCCGAGTCGGGGCCGACACGCGCATAGGCATCGCTGGTGGCGAGGGCAGCGGCGGCAGCAGCGCGACTGCGGTGCGGTGGCGTCGGGCCAGGTCGATCGCGAATGCGGCGCCACGGCGCGCGGCACGCCGGCTCCCGCCGATCGGAGCGGCGATGACGTCGGGGACGCCCACGACGTCGACTGCGGCGTCGACGCCGGCCGGCGAGTCGGCGGCGACCAAACGGTCGGCGGTGCCGGCGAACGGCCGCTGCCAGGTGACCCGGTCGACCATGTGCGCTCGCTCACCCGTGTCGACGACGTCGCTGAACGCCTCGTGGCCCACGACACCGACGATCGACGTCCGACCGGCGCGAGCCGAGATCGCCAGCGGCAGCCGGTCCAGCGCCGTGTCGTCCTGAGTGCGCGAGGTCAGCTCGAGCACGTGGAGACCGTCGTCCTCGGCCCTGGCCGTGCCGACGACGTGCGCCGACGTCGGCGTCCGACGCCGCCGGCCGACGACCAGAGCCGCCGGCAGGACGACCGCTGCCCCGAGCAACGCCGCCGCCGGCCACCACAGGGGCGCGCTGTGCCCTCGCGACACGA
The DNA here is from genome assembly GCA_041618235.1 of Acidimicrobiales bacterium. GTDB lineage: Bacteria > Actinomycetota > Acidimicrobiia > Acidimicrobiales > Salinilacustritrichaceae > Salinilacustrithrix. The sequence goes on along the minus strand of JBFJNI010000022.1, from coordinate 27,989 downwards.
GGCGTGCGGCCACCACGAAGCCGATGGCGTACCAACCGATGATGACGAGGACAGCGCTCACGGGAGCCTCCAGTGCGAGGGGCGCAGGGGTTGTTCATCGAACGATCGGTGGTGTCCGTGACGAACTCGCGCGCGATGCGCGCGCTTCTTGCGCCGACGCGGTCGGTGCGTGATCGAGGTGACAGGATCACGGGTGTGAGTTCCACGCCTCAGCCGGCGAACGCCCGCCTCCTGGTCGTCGAGGACGACGACCGGATCCGTGCGTCACTGCGGTTGGCCCTGCGCGACGAGGGATACCAGGTCGACGACGCCCGCGACGCGACCGAGGGTCTCGAGCACTTCCGCCGGGAGGAGCCCGATCTGGTGCTGCTCGACGTCCTGCTCCCCGGCATGGACGGGTTGGACCTGTGCCGCACCATCCGGCGGTCCAGCGCGGTCCCCGTCATCATGCTCACCGCTCGCGACGACTCGCACGACATCGTCGCCGGGCTGGAAGCGGGCGCGGACGACTACGTGACGAAGCCCTACAACGTCAAGGAGCTGGCCGCTCGGATCCGCTCGCTGCTGCGGCGCACGCAGGGCCTGCTCCCCGGTGAACACACGATCCATCGCTACGACGAGCTCGAGGTCCGCGTCGACGAGGGCGTCGTGCTGGTCCGAGGTGACGCCATCGAGCTGACCCGCACCGAGTTCCGGCTGCTCACCGAGCTCATCGGTCACGAGCGCAAGGTGCTCTCGAGAGACCAGCTCCTCGAACGAGTGTGGGGCTACGACTACTACGGCGACGTCCGGGTGGTCGACGCGCACATCCGGCGGCTGCGGTCCAAGATCGAACGCGACCCGTCCGAACCCGAGTACGTGCTCACGGTCCGGGGACTCGGGTACAAGTTCGATCCGGCCACATGACCGACGCCGGCCTGGGTTCCACCGCCCAGACCCGCCGCCGGCCTCGACTCCGCAATCGCATCGTCGCCCGCGTGGGCCTGCTCGTGGCCGGCCTGTCGCTGGCGCTGGGCGTCTCGACCCACCTCGTGGTCCGCGACGTGGTGCTCCACGAGCGCGACCAGAGCGCGGTCGACCAGTTCTCCGCCAATGCGGTGATCATCGCTGCCGCACTGCGCAGCGACGACATCGACGAGCTGGAGCTCCTGTCGTCGCTCCGACCCGAGGTCCGGGCTCGCGAGCTGCTGTTCACCGACGGTCAGTGGTTCACGGCGTCCCTCCAGTTCCAGCCCGGCGATCTCCCCGACGAGCTCGTCGGCGCCGTGCGTGGTGGCCGACCATCGACGCAGCGGTTCACGGTCGACGGTTCGCTCGCGGTGGCGCTGGGCACGCAGCTCGAGGGCGACTCGCTGTACTTCGAAGTGTTCTCACTCGAGGACGTGCAACGGACGCTGGCGACGCTGCGGGACACGCTGGTGGCGGTCGGCATCCTCGCCACGCTCGGCGGGATGGTCGTGGCGTGGTGGATCGGACGGGGGCTGGCCGGTCCACTCGAATCGGTCAGTCGCGCAGCGGCCGACATCGCCGAGGGCGACCTGCGCACACGCCTCGACACCGACGCCGACGAAGAGGTGGCACGCATCGCGGAATCCTTCAACCGGATGGCCGATTCGCTCGAGGCGCGCATCGAGCGTGAGTCGCGTTTCGCCGCTGACGTCAGCCACGAACTCCGCTCGCCGCTGACGACGCTGGTCAACACCGTCTCCGTCCTCGAGCATCGGCGCCACGAGCTGTCGCCGGAGAGTGCCGAGGCCCTGACCCTGCTCGCCGGAGACGTGAAGCGGTTCGAGCGAATGGTCTCCGATCTCATCGAGATCTCGAAGCACGACTCGGGATCGATGCGGTTCGACCTCGACGAGGTCGAGGCCACCGACGCGATCCCCCGGCTGATCCGGCGCCTCGGACACGCCGAGGTGCCGGTGGCCATCGATCCGACCGCGCAGGAGGCCATCGTCCGGGTCGATCTCCAGCGCCTCGGCGTCGCGATCCGCAACGTCCTCGCCAACGCCGAGGCCTACGCCGGCGGAGCCACGCAGATCGCCATCGGAGCGTCGGCTGAGACGATCACCGTGTGCATCGACGACGCCGGACCCGGTATCGCCGTGGCCGAGCGAGAGCGCATCTTCGAACGGTTCTCCCGTGGCATGCACGGCGAGCGCCGCAACACCGCTGACGGCTCCGGTCTGGGGCTGTCGCTGGCGCGCGAGAACATGGCCAGCATGGGGGGCTCCATCCGTGTCGAGGACCCACCCGACCGGGTCGGGGCGCGATTCACGCTCGTCCTGCCGAGGTCATCGCGGTGAGCGCACCCCGCCACCGTCTCGTCGCCGTGATCGCGTGCCTGCTCGCCGCGGGCTGCACCATCGGTCCGCAAGCCGAGCCGCGGACGCTCGACGTCGACCTCGACGGCCGGTCGCTGGCGATCCCCGTCGACGACGCCACCCAGGAGGTCGAGCCCGTCACGTTCGCCTCCACCATCTACCTGGTGTCCCCTGACTCCCGGCTCGTTCCCGTCGCTCGTGAGCTCCGGGCCGCCCCGCGAGGAGCCGCCCGCCTCCGGGCGTTGTTCGAGGCACTGATCGGGGGCCCCACCGAGGACGAGATCGAGCGCGGCCTCCGGTCGCTGATCCCGCCGACGTCCACCGTGCGCGACGTCGCGCTCGACGGCACCACGATCGACCTCGACGTCTCGGCCTCGTTCGCCTCGATCGGAGGTCCGGCCGAGCTCCTCGCCGTGGGCCAGGTCGTGCTCACGGCCACGACCTTCCCTGGGGTCCAGGACCTCGTGCTCCAGCTCGACGGCAATCTCACCGCCCTCCCCCTCCCCGATGGCTCACTGACCACCGAGCCCGTCACCCTGCGCCAGTTCAGCGAGCTCCTCGACCCGGTCTCCGGTGTCGACGATGCGACGGACGACGGCGGCTGACGCTCCGATGTCACAGGTCCCGCATCGTCTCGACATCAGTCCGTCACGAAGCATCACCAGCCTCGACGGAGTGACCGCCCACGGACGCGCGCCCGCGCACAACCGCCGATGAGCCCTCGACGCACCGTGTCCGGCGACCTCGCACCAGCCGTCGAGCTCCACGACGCCGGCCTGGCATCGGAGCCGTGGTCGATCGCGGTCGTCGCGATCGTGTGGCTCGGCAGCGGGCTCGGCATCGCGTGGCGGGAGTCCCGGCGCGGCCACGAGCTGCGCCATCTGGTCCCGCTCGGCATCGCGTTCGGTCCCTTGCTGGCCGGCTTCGCCCGCAGCAGCCTCCGGGTGCACGAGTCCACCGCCCGACCGGTGGTACTGCGGGCGGCCGAAGACGGCTCGAACACCCGACTGGTCCTCGTCGCGGTCCTCGGCGCCCCGGAGCGCGTCGCCGACCTGCGGCCGTTCCTCCAGCTCGTACTCACCGATGCGACCCGTGTCGCGCTGGCTCGACCGGTCACCTTCGACGCCGCACGTGCCGAAGGTGACGACCCCGGTCGAGCGCGCGTCACCCGCGAGCTCGAGCACGCGGCGCTGTTCATCCACGATCTCGACCCCGATCTGGTGCTGATCCCAGGCCACGGCACTGCGGCCGTGGAGCGCTTCACCGCCGACCGACACGCCGATCTCGTCATCGTGGTCGGCGACGTCCGGCCGGCCGGCCGAGGACCGGTGCGACCGGCGTTCGAGGTGGTCGCCGGTGCCGGCGGCGTCGGCGATTCGATGCGCTGATGCTGCTCACGCTGCTGCTCGTCCATGCGGCGATCGGGCTCGGGTTGCTCGCCGGCGCCCGTTGGACCCGATCATGGTCCTTCCTGATCGGCGCGCTCCCCCTGGCGGCGGTGCTCGCCGTTCTCGCCACCAGGTGGCGAGGCCTGACGGACGGCGACGTCGACACCGAGTCGGCCACCTGGGTCGACGGTCTCGGGCTGACCGCCGACGTCCGGTTGGACGGATTCGCCGGCCTCATGGTCCTCCTGGTCGCCGGCATGGGCGTCCTCGTGATGGCCTACGGAGCGTCGTACTTCGGTCGCACCGCGGCATCGGCTCGGATCGCCGGTCTGCTCGTGCTCTTCGCCGGCTCGATGCTCGGCCTCGTGCTCGCCGACCATCTGATCTGGCTCTACGTGTGCTGGGAGCTGACGTCGGTCACGTCGTACCTGCTCATCGGGCGCGACCAGCGCAGCGCGGGGCAACGGACCGCCTCGCTCCAGGCGCTGCTGGTCACCGGCACGGGCGGGCTCGCCATGTTGGCGGGGTTCGTCGTGCTCGCCCAGCAGGCCGGGACGTGGTCGCTCGCCGAGCTCCTGGCCGACCCGCCGAGTGGCGGCACCGCCGGCGTCGGCGTCGCCCTGGTGCTGGCCGGCATCTTCACCAAGTCGGCGCAGGTGCCCTTCCACTTCTGGCTTCCCGGCGCGATGGTGGCGCCGACGCCGATCAGCGCCTACCTGCACTCGGCGACGATGGTGAAGGCCGGCGTGTACCTCGCCGCCCGGTTCGCTCCGGCGTTCGCGACCATGGGTCTGTGGCGACCCGTCGTCATCGGTGTCGGGCTGACCACCATGATCCTCGGCGCGCTGCGGGCCCTGCGCCAGAGCGACCTGAAGCTGCTGCTCGCCCACGGCACGGTGAGCCAGCTCGGGCTGATGATGGTGCTGGCCGGCAGCGGGCACCCGAAGGCGACCAAGGCCGTGTGCGTGCTCCTCGTCGCCCACGCCCTGTTCAAGGGCGCGCTCTTCCTGGTGGTCGGTCTGGTCGATCACCAGACGGGGACGCGCGACCGCGACGAGATCGTCCTCGGCGGCGGCTGGTCGGCCGTTCGGGTGGTCGCAGTGGCGTCCGCGGCATCGATGGCCGGTCTCCCGCCGTTGGCCGGCTTCATCGCGAAGGAGTCCGCCTACGAGGCCTTCGTCTCGGGCGGCCCGTGGGACCTCCTCACCCTCGGGGCGATCGTCGGCGGGTCCGCCCTGACCTTCGCGTACAGCGCCCGCTTCGCGGCGCCGTTCCTGCGACGCCGCCCGGTCGAGGGCGCCCCGTCGGACGCTCCCAGGGTCGCCTTCGCCGCACCGGCCGTCGTGCTCGGCGTCGGCACCGTGGCCGCCGGGGTGGCAGTGGCGCCGCTGCTCGGCGATCTCGTCCGGGCCGCGGCCAATGCCCTCGACCCCCGGGTGGGCGACCCGAGCGTGTCGTTGTGGCACGGGTTCAACGCCGCGCTCGGGCTGTCCGCGCTCACGGTGGCACTCGGCGTCGCACTGGTGGCCGGACGGCACACCGTCGCTCGCGTCCAACGCACGCTGGCGGTCCCCGTGTACGCCGAGGATGCCTTCGCCGGACTGCTCCGTGGGATGAACATCGCCGCCCGTCGCGTGACCGGGTTCATGCAGCCCGGTTCGCTCCCGCTGTCGATCGGCGTCATCCTGCTCGTGGTCATCGGCACCCCCGTCATCGCCGTGGTGGCCGGCGGATCGTGGGGCGGAGGCGGCCCGTTCGCCGAGATCGCCGCCCAACCCGCGCTCGCCGTGGTCCTCGTCGTCGCCGCCGTCGCCGTCGCCACCGTCCGGCGCCGCTTCGCCGCCGTGCTCCTGCTCGGCGCAGTGGGTTACGCCATGGCGTTGATCTTCGCGGTCCAGGGAGCCCCCGACCTGGCCCTCACCCAGTTCGCGGTCGAGACGCTGTCGGTCGTGATGTTCGTGCTCGTCATCCGTCACCTCCCCGAGCAGTTCCGACCGCAGCGCCTGCGGGGCGGGGTGGCGCTGCGCGTCGTCGTCTCGTCGTTCGTCGCCGCCGGCGTGTTCACCCTTGCCATGGCCACGGGCAGCGGGACGGCCGAACGGGCCACCTCGGCCGAGATCATCGAGCGGTCCGAACCCGATGGCGGCGGACAGAACGTGGTCAACGTGATCCTCGTCGACGTCCGGGCGCTCGACACGCTGGGCGAGATCACGGTCCTGGCCGTGGCCGCGGTCGGCGTGGTCGCCCTCGCCCGCATCGGCCGCCGGCCCGGGCGTGACGCAGGACGGCGCACCCGTGCACCCGAGGAGCCCGTCACATGAGGCACTCGCTCATCGTCGACGTCAGCACCCGGCTCGTCACCATCTCGACCGTCGTGCTCTCGCTGTACCTGCTCGCCGCCGGCCACAACCAGCCCGGCGGCGGGTTCATCGGCGGCCTCGTCGGCGGCGCGGCCATCGCGCTCGCCTACGTCGGCGGCGGTCTCGAGCGCGTGCGCGCGTTCACCCGCTTCCAGCCGTGGACGATCCTCGGCGCCGGCCTCGTGGTTGCGGCGACCGCTGCCGTCGTCCCGCTGCTCGTGGGTGGCGCGATCCTCGAGCAGGACTTCGTGAAGTTCGACCTACCGGTGCTCGGTTCGATCAAGGCCACCAGCGCGCTCGTGTTCGACACCGGTGTCTACGCCGTGGTCGTCGGCATGGTCTTCATGGCGTTCGAGGCCCTCGGCGAAGAAGACGCACCGGAGGGGGAACCCTCATGACCGTCGTCCTCGCCGCCGCCGCGGCTGCGCTCTTCGGGTGCGGCACCTACCTGCTGCTCCAGCGCGAGCTGACCCGCATCGTGCTGGGGCTGGCGCTGCTCGCGCACGGTGCGAACCTGTTCATCCTCCTCGGCGCCGGACGCCGCGGCCGGCCGGCATTCATCGGCTCCGCACCCGACGACGCCTTCCTCGACCCGCTCCCCCAGGCCTTCGTGCTCACCGCCATCGTCATCACCTTCGGCGTCACCACCTTCCTCCTCGGCCTCGCGTATCGGAGTTGGGTGCTCACCAACGACGACGAGGTGCAAGACGACATCGAGGACCGCCGCGTCGCCGCCCGCATCCATCCCACCGAGGAGGAGGCCGACTTCGCCGCCGCCGCCGCCGAGCGCGATGCCGAGGAGGCGGCGGCCGCCGAGCTCACCGAGGGGGGTGCGCCATCGTGAACGCGCTCCTCCCCGCACCGCTGCTGCTCCCCATGGCCGGCGCCGCCATGTCGATCGTCCTGGGTCGTTGGCGCAACGCCCAGCGGATCCTCGGCGTCGCCGTCTTGTCGGCCGTCCTCGCCTGCACGGCGGTGCTGCTGGCGCGGGTCGACCGCGACGGCACCGCGGTGGTCGAGGCCGGCGGCTGGCCGTCACCCATCGGCATCACCCTGGTGGTCGACCGCTTCGCCGCCGTGATGCTCGTGCTGGGCGCGCTGATGCTGCTCGGCGTGCTCGTCTACGCCATCGGTCAGGGTCGGGTCGAGGGCGAGGAGCAGCGCCACGTCGGCTTCCACCCCGTGTACCTCGTGCTGTCGGCCGGGGTGATGGGCGCGTTCCTCACCGGCGACCTGTTCAACCTGTTCGTGTCCTTCGAGGTGATGCTCACCGCCAGCTACGTGCTGCTCACCCTCGGCGGCCGCCGAGCCCAGGTGCGCGCCGGCATGACCTACGTCGTCATCAGCCTCGTGGCATCAGCGTTGTTCCTCACTGCGATCGGATTCGTCTACGCCAGCACCGGCACCGTCAACCTGGCCCAGCTGTCCCTGGCGATGGCCGAGCTCCCCGACGGGCTCCGCCAGGCGCTGACGCTGCTGCTGCTCGGCGTGTTCGGCATCAAGGCCGCTGTGTTCCCGCTGTTCTTCTGGCTCCCCGACAGCTATCCGACCGCGCCCACCGCGGTCACGGCCGTCTTCGCCGGGCTGCTCACCAAGGTCGGCGTGTACGCCATCATCCGCACCCAGACGCTGCTGGTCGACCCCCTCGATCGACCCGCCGGGCTGCTGCTCGTCATCGCCTCGCTCACGATGCTGGTCGGGGTGCTCGGCGCCATCGCCCAGAGCGACGTCAAGCGCATCCTGTCGTTCCACATCGTCAGTCAGATCGGCTACATGATCTTCGGTCTCGCGCTGTTCTCGATCGCGGGACTCGCGGGCGCCATCCTCTACATCGTCCACCACATCGTGGTGAAGACGACGCTGTTCCTCGTGGGTGGGCTGATCGAGCACCGGGCCGGCTCGTCCGACCTCGACCGCATCGGTGGGCTGCTCCGCACCGCCCCCGTGCTGGCGGTCACCTTCCTGGTCACCGCGCTGAGCCTGGCGGGGCTACCACCACTGTCGGGCTTCGTGGCCAAGTTCGCGCTGGTCGATGCCGGCATCGCCGGCGAAGCGTGGGCCGCGGTCGGCGTCAGCCTGCTGGTGAGCGTGTTCACGCTCTTCTCCATGACGAAGATCTGGGCCGGCGCGTTCGGTGGCGAGACCCCCGAGGACGCGCCGACGCCGCGGCCGATGCCGGCGTTGATGTTGGGCCCCACTCTCGTCCTGGCGGGCGTCGCCGTCGTCATCGCCCTGTCGGCCGGTTCGCTGTACGACCTGGCGTCCCGCGCCGCCGAGGACCTCCTCGACGCGAGCCGCTACCAGACCGAGGTGCTGGGCCGATGAGACGACTCCTCGCCATCGTGTGGCTCACCGTGCTCTGGTTGGTGCTGTGGCGCGACGTCTCCGCAGCCAACCTGCTGTCAGGGCTGGCGCTCGCTGCGCTCGTCTCGTTGTGGATCCCCACCGAATCGCAGCATCGGATGCGCCCGCTGCGCCTCCTGGGCTTCGTCGGCTACTTCCTCCGCTCGCTGATCGAGGCCAACTTCGTCCTCGCCCGCGAGGTGGTCACGCCCACCAACCACATCCACACCGGCATCATCGCCGTGCCCCTGCCGGGCTGCAGCGATTTCGTCGTCACCGTCGTCGCCAACGCGACCAGCCTCACGCCCGGAACGCTCACGCTCGAGGTCGCGCGCGACCCCGAGCCCGTGATCTACGTGCACGTGCTCCATCTCCGCGATCCCGAGACGGCACGGACCGAGGTCCTCGACCTGGCGGCGCGGGTCGTCGCCGCCTTCCCTCCACGGAATGCCCGCCCTGGGGAGGTCACCCGATGATCAGCGTCGCCTTCGTCCTGCTCGCGGTCGCCGGCATCGGCTTCTTCGCCCGGCTGCTCATCGGCCCCTCGGTCGCCGACCGCATCGTCGCCCTCGACGGGCTGCTGCTCATCACCGTCAGCATGCTGGCGGTGGAGACGGCACGGACGGGCGACACGGTGTTCGTCGACGCCATCGTCGGCATCGGACTCCTCGGGTTCGTGGGCACCGCCATCGCGGCACGCTTCGTCGAACGGCGGGGAGGCTGAACATGGAGATCTTCGGCGAGATCCTGCTCGTGGTCGGTGCCGCGTGGTCGGTGCTGGCCGCCGTGGGCGTGAACCGCTTCGGTGACGTCTACGCCCGCATGCATGCGGCGACGAAGACCACCACGCTGGGCGTGCTGTTCGTTCTGGGTGGCGCGGCGACGTTCGTCGGCGCGGCCGCCGCGGCGAAGATCCTGATCGCCGGCGTCCTGCTGTTCCTCACCGCACCGATCGGCGCCCATCTCGTGGGCCGCTCGGTGTACCGCAACGTCGGCTCGGCGCCGATGCACATCGACTCGCTCGACGAGCTGCGCGACGCCGGGGAGGACCTGTGACGGTCTCGTCTACGACGCCGGCGTGGGAGCGGTGTGGATCGCCGGCGCCGGCGCCTCGCGATTCGTCGGCCGGCTCCCGGGTGCCCGGTCCGGGACGTGAACGCCAGGTGTGGACAGTTGTGGTCGTCAGACGACCACTTCTCGCCCAACGTGAGCAGGCGATCCGACTCGGAGGTACCGTCGGCGACAGCTGACAAGGGGGACGTCCGATGACGACGACCGAATCGACCGCGCCGTGGTTCGTCCAGGGCAACTATGCGCCCGTCGACGACGAGGTCACGCTCACCGATCTCGAGGTCACCGGCGCGATCCCGCCGGCGCTCGACGGGCTCTACGTGCGCAACGGTCCCAACCCCGCCCGCGGGACGCCCGGCCACTGGTTCTTCGGCGACGGCATGCTCCACGGCGTCCGCATCGGCGGCGGCAAGGCGCACTGGTACCGCAACCGCTACGTCGACACGGCCCGGCGCGCCGAGCCCGACGCGCCGATGATCGACGACGAGGGCACCATCGACCGCATCCACTCGGCGGCCAACACCAACATCGTCTGCCACGCCGGCCGGCTGCTCGCGGTCGAGGAGGGCCACTTCCCCTACGAGGTCAACGGCCTGCTCGAGACCACGGGCTTCACCGACTTCGGCGGCAGGCTCACCACGGCGTTCACCGCCCATCCCAAGCTCTGCCCCGAGACCGGCGAGATGCTGGCGTTCGGCTACGGCTTCATGGACCCGCTGCTCACCTACCACCGCTTCGCGAAGGACGGCACGCTCGTGGAGTCGCGCGACGTGCCGGTGGCCGGGCCCACCATGCACCACGACTTCAACGTCACCCGCAACCACGTCGTCTTCATGGACCTGCCGGTGATCTTCGACATGGAGCTGGCCATGGCCGGCACCATGCCGTACCGCTGGGACGACGACTACGGCGCCCGTCTCGTCGTGCTGCCCCGCGAGGGCGACGGCGAGCCCCGCACCTTCGAGATCGACCCGTGCTACGTGTTCCACCCGGTCAACGCCTGGGAGGACGGCGACACCATCCACATCGACACCGCCCGCTACGCGCGCATGTGGAACGTCGAGGGCGACGGCACGACGCCACCGTCCACCCTGCACCGGTGGAGCATCGACCTGGCCTCGGGTGCCGTCCGCGAGACCACGATCGACGACCGACCCATCGAGTTCGGCCGGGTGCCCGAGGGCTCCGTGGGCCAACCGCATCGTCGGGCGGTGGCGCCGGTGACCGAGGCCGAGGCGCTCATGAGCGGACGGGTCGTGGTCTACGACACCGCCAGCGGCGCCGCCGTCGAGCACGACTTCGGCCCGGGGCGCCACGCCGGCGAGGTCGTCTTCGCCGCCGACCCCGACGGCACCACGCCCGACGACGGCTGGCTCGTCACCTACGTGCACGACGACGCCACCGACCGCACGTCGTTCGTCATCCTCGACGCCAGCGACGTGGCGGGCCCCGCGGTGGCATCCATCGAGCTGCCCCGCCGCATCCCGTACGGCTTCCACGGCAACTGGGTGCCCGCCGCGAACCTCGACGAGGTCTGACCCGACCGAGACCCACCCGCCCCGGCCGGCGCGCACCGGCCGGGACGAGATCCGGGCGACCCCCGGGATCAGAAGTTCTCGTCGTTGTACTCCTGCAGCGCCTCGGTGATGGTCGCGTCGGCCTTGCGGACGACCTCCGCGGGCGTGGCGCCGCTGAACAGCAGCTGATCGAGCGCGGTGCGGACCGCCTCGCGGGTCTCGGTGTACGGGCCGATCAACGGACCGGGCCAGTCGGGGTCGACGGCCTGGAGACCGCCGTAGGCCACCTTCAGCCAGCGGCCGGGCCGGGTGTTCGCCCAGAAGTCCTGCACCTCTTGTGACGTCGCCGTGTCCTCGCGGACCGGGAGGTACGAACCCTCGAGGTGCCACAGCGCCTGGTTGCCCGCCTGGTTCACGTACTTGACGAAGTCCCACGCGCCGGCGATGACCTCGGGCGGCCCGGTGTTGGTGAGGTACCAGACCCCGCCACCGAGCTGGCCCCGATTGGGGCCGTCGAGCCCGGGGAAGGGCCCGGCGTCGACGTTGACGTCGATGGGCGGCAGCTCGGTGTCGAGGCCGAGCTCGGACGGATCGAGGTTGCCCTCGAGCACCGCATTGATGGTGGTGACCGCGGTCGAGGTCTCGATCGTCATCGACGACTGCTGCAGCCCGATGGCGAAGTAGTGGTCGAACTGCCCTTCGGTGCCCGGCACCGGGTTGAGCAGACCTTCGGCCTCCATCGTCTCGAACGTCTCGAAGAGCCGCAGTGCGGCCGGGTTGTCGAACGCGCCGGCGGTGGTGTCGCCGTCGCCGCGTCCGTTGTCGTTGTCGACCAGCCCCTCGCCCGCGCCGGTGAGCCAGAACTCGGTGAACCACGGCTGCATGTTGAGCACCACCGGCTTGTCGACGATGCCGGCGGCCTTGATCTTGCGGGCGTAGTCGGCCACCTGCTCCAGCGTCTGCGGTGGTGCGTCGGGGTCGATCCCGGCCTGTTCGAAGTGGTCGCGGTTGTAGTAGAGCAGCACGGTCGAGACGTTGAACGAGACCGGCTGCAACACGCCGTCGACGCTGTAGAAGTCCACCACGCCCTCGGCGAACTCGTCGTACTGCGTCCCGCCGTCGGCCTCGTCGCAGATGCCACCCGGCACGATGGTGCCCGAGTCGGCCAGGAACTGGGTGTTGGTGTCCTCCATGATCCCGATGGCCGGCAGGTCACCGCTGGGGATCCCCTGGCGGTACTTGCGGAGCAGCTCCTCGTAGGCGGTGCCCTGGTTCTCGACCTGGATCTCGACCCGGTCCTGCGACGCGTTGTATGCGTCGGCGATCTTGTTCAGCGTGCGGTTGGTGAGCCCCACGTAGGTGTGCCAGAGCACGACCTCGACCGGCCCGTCGGCGTCGTCGAGGGCATCGACGGGGCAGATGTCGGCCGCCGCCGTGTCGCCGTCGTCGCCGCCGCTCCCGCCTGCGGTGTCGTCGCCCGAGTCGCCGCCGCACGCGGCGGCGAGCAGGGCGCCGATGAGTGCCAGCGCGACGGCGAGCCGTGGCCGCCGGGATGGATGGGTTCGCATGGTGACTCCTCTGGTCGAGTCGGACATCGTCGGGACGCGCATCAGCCCTTCACCGCTCCAGCGGTGAGCCCGCGGATGAGGTGGCGTTGGAAGAAGATGAGGATGGCGAGGATCGGGAGCGCGGCGATGATCGCCGCGGCGAAGCCGAGGTTGAGCTCGTTGATGTTCTCGCTGGCGAACTTGGGGAGGGCGATCTGGATCGTGTCCCATGCCTCGCGGGTGGTGATCGCCCGCGGCCACAGGTACTGGTTCCAGGCGGCGAGGAACGCGATCACGGTGAATGACGCGATGATCGGACGGGTGACGGGGATGGCGACGTTGCGGAGGAACCCCAGGTGCCCGTAGCCGTCGAGCTCGGCGGCGTCGCGCAGGTCGTCGGGGATCCCGAGGAACCCCTGACGGATGAGGAAGGTCCCGAAGGCGGCGGCCAGGAACGGCGCGCTCAAGCCCTGGATCGAGTTGAACCACCCGAGGGTCCGGATGGTCTCGACGTTGGCGATGAGCGTCACCTCGATCGGCAGCATGAGGGTCGCCATGAAGAGCAGGAAGACGGTGTTCCGGAACGGGAAGCGCAGGAACGCGAACGCGTACGCCGCGAGGACCGAGGTGACCACCTGCGCCGTGGCGATCACGAACGTGACCGCCGCCGAGATCATGAGCTTGCGGCCCAGCTCACCCTCGGTGAACGCCCGGCCGAACACGTCCCACTCGGGGTCGACGGGTCGTGGCGGCTGGCCGGCGCTGAGGTAGGAGATCGGCTGCGACAGCGCTCGCATCAGGATCATCCACACGGGGAACAGCACCACGAGCGACAGCAGCGTCAACAGCACGTACCAACCGAGGTTCTCGAGGGTCGTGCGCTTCATCGCCGGCCGCTCCCGTAGTGCACGCGCCGCTCGAGCAGCAGGAACTGGCCGAGCGCCGCGACGAAGGTGATGGCGAACAGCCCGACGGCCATCACCGACCCCTCGCCCAGGGCGCCGCCCTGCTGACGCTTGAAGATCTTGAACACGAGCGTCTCGGTCGAGCCGGCCGGGCCGCCCTCGGTGAGGATGTCGATCTGGGCGAACGCCTGGAACGCGAACACGGTGAGGACCACCACGAGGAACAGCAGTGTGGGCGAGAGCATCGGCAGCGTCACGGTGAAGAACTTGCGCACCGGTCCCATGCCGTCGACGATGGCCGCCTCGTTCAGCTCCTCCGGAATCGCCTGCAGGCCGGCGAGCACGACGATGAACGTGAGACCGAGGTTCTGCCAGATCGAGCTCAGCGAGACCCCGAAGAGCGCCATGCGGGTGTCGCGCAGCCAGTCGACCTCGAAGTAGCCCACCGTCGGGTTGATGAGCACGAGCCAGACGATCGAGGCGACCGCGACCGACGTCGCCACGGTCGAGGCGAAGATCGTGTGGAAGATCTTGATGCCACGCAGCCGACGGTTGGCCGCCACCGCGAGCAGCACGCCCAGCACCAGGCCGGCGGGGACGGTGAGCAGGACGTACTTCAGGGTGATGGTGAGCCCCTCGACGAAGTCGTCGCCGGTGAGGACGTCGGCGTACTGCTCGATGCCGACGTAGCGCTGGCGTGTACGCGTCTGGTTCTGCTGGAAGAACCCGAGGTAGACGATGCGTCCGATCGGATAGAAGAAGAACGCGCCGAAGACCAGCGCCGACGGCAGCAGGAAGAGGGCGGCCAGGCCCGCTTCGCGGACGCTGCGACGCGACCGCGTGCGGCGCTCGCGACCGGCCATCAGTTGATCCGCTCGGTCGTGGCGGCGTCGAAGAGGTGCAGGTCGCGGGGGCGGGCGGTCAGCGACAGCTCGTCGCCCGCCTGGACCTCGACGGCCCGTTCGACCTCGTCGCGCACGATGACCGCGTGGTCGGCGACGTCGCAGTACAGGTGCCGCTCGTGGCCCAACCACTCGACGGCGCGCACCCGGGCCCGCAGCCCGGTCTCGCCCGGCTGGAGGTGCTCGGGCCGGACACCGATCACCACGGGGGCGCCGTCGCGGACCGCCGGTCCCGCGCCGAGCTCGAGGCGGCCACCCGGGAGATCGACGGCGAGCGATCCGCTTTCGACGACTGCGGTGCCGGGCAGGGTGTTCATGGGCGGGCTCCCGATGAACCGCGCCACGAAGAGGTTGGCCGGGCGCTCGTAGACCTCGCGGGGAGCGCCCACCTGCTGGAGCCGGCCGTCGTCGAGCACGGCGATGCGGTCGGCCATGGTCATGGCCTCGACCTGGTCGTGGGTGACGTACACGATGGTCGTCTGGAGCTGGCGGTGGAGCTCGACCAGCTCGACCCGGGTCTGGGCCCGCAGCTTGGCGTCGAGGTTGGACAACGGCTCGTCCATGAGGAACACCTCGGGCCGGCGCACGATGGCGCGGGCCAGTGCGACCCGCTGGCGCTGCCCGCCCGAGAGGGCGCCGGGTTTGCGGTCGAGCAATCCGCCGAGGCCGAGCACGCGCGCCGCATCGGCGACGCGTTCGGTTCGCTCGGGCTTGGTCAGCTTGCGCGGCTCGCCACCGTCGACGACGTAGGTCCGGGTCTTGAGCGGGACCTCGATGTTCTGGCGCACCGTCATGTGCGGATAGAGCGCGTAGCTCTGGAACACCATGGAGATGTCGCGGTCCTTGGCCTCGATGTCGTTCACCACGACGTCCCCGATGTGCAGCGTGCCCTCGGTGACCGAGTCGAGGCCGGCGATCATGCGGAGCGCGGTGGACTTGCCGCACCCGGACGGGCCGAGCAGGACCATGAACTCCCGATCCAGGATCTCGAGCGAGAGCGAGTCGACCGCGACCACGTCGCCGAAGCGCTTCGTGACCCCCTCGAAGACGACGCCGGTCACGTGACGCTCAGACGGACTCGACGAAGGGGACACGTGTCGACACGTTTCGAAGCGTGACAAGTCGACCACCGTCGACCCAGGGCCAAAGGTCCCCTTCCGACGTGGACCTCTCCCGGCGGTAACGGGTCAGACCGAGGGGTCCATCACCCGACCGACGAACAGCACCGCGCCGGTCGGCTGATGCCGGATGACGTACAGGAACGGCCGGTCGGCGCGGACCACGACGTCGGGCTCGCCGGCTCCGCTCTCGGCGAAGCCCAGCGCGGTGGCCGCAGCGGCCACCGTCCCGATCTCGTCCACCGCGATGTCGGCCGCGTGCACCGCGTCCTCGAGCGTGATGCCCGGCGCGATGCCGTCGAAGCCAGCGACGCCGAAGACCCCGTCGACCTCCAGGTCGCCTTCCATCAGCCCACGGAGGTCCAGGTTCGAGTCGCTCTCGAACCGCGGCAGGAACAGCTCGACCGCGCCTTCGTCGGCAGCTGCATCGATCTCGTCGACCAACCCGGCGCCGAGGCGGTCCTGCACGGCCGCGAAGCGATCCGTGGCCGGGACGATCACCAGCATCGACAGCTCGCCACCCTCGTACGGGAGCTCGGTGGCGGCGAAGTCGTCGGTCACGACCGCCGGCCCGCGGAGCTCGAGCTCGTGCATCAGGGGCACGGTGACGGTCGACCCGTCGAGGCGGGTGAAGGGCTGGTCCTCGGTCGGGTACTTCCCGAAGGGCGTCGCCCAGTCGGCCTCGAGGTACAGCGCGTTCACCAGCACCATCACCGTCTGGGGGTCGATGAACCCGGCAGGCAGCAGCTCGGGGATCAGGTCCTCGGTCCGATCGGCCACGAACTCGTTGATCCGCCGCCGGGAGGCGTCGGGCTCGGTCTGGAGCGGCAACGGCTCGACCGCGACACCGAAGTAGCGGGCGAGGGTGCCGTCGTAGCCGTCCGCGGTGGTGAAGCCGACGTCGGGGAACTGCCGGTTTGCGAGCCGGACGATCGGCGCGCCCACGTCGGACACCTCGAGGTCGAGCGTGTTGAACGCGGCCCACCGCTGCTCGCCCTCGGCAGGCAGGCCGAAGAACGCCGCCAGTGCCGCCGAAGTGTCACCGGTCGCGCCGACGTCGGCCATCCCGAACGCCAGGCCGATCGACAGCGGCGAGAGGACCACGTCGTCGGTGCTGCCGTCGGTCGCGGCGACGAAGAGCGCGAAGCCGGCGTCGTTGATGCCGTCGACCAGCTCGTCGAGGTGGTCCGCCGACGACGGCGCCCGGTCGACGTCCGGGTCCTCGACGGCCTGGATGGCCGCGGGCCCATCGTCCGAGTCGTCCCTGCAGGCGACCACCGCCAGCAGGCACGAGAGGATGAGCGCTGCGGAACGGGCGGTCGTCGTCGTACTTAACACTGTTTACCCACAGCGCGATCGCTGGTAACGTCCGGTCTCATGGCACTGCTCGAGAACCTGCCCAACGTCGTGAACGCGGCCAACCAGCCCGACCTCCGCGGCAACCTCATGCCGATCGATGCGGAGATCATCGCGCATCGCTGCGAGGTCGAGGGCACCCTGCCCGACGGTCTCCGGGGCCAGTTCGTCCGGAATGGCCCGAACCCGATGTTCGAGCCCATCGGCAGCTACCACATGTTCGACGGCGACGGGATGCTGCACGGCGTGTCGTTCGCCGACGGCGGGGCCACCTACAGCAACCGCTGGATCCGCTCGAAGGGTCTGCAGGCCGAGATGAGCCACGGCCGGGCGATCTACAGCGGGCTGAGCGAGCTCAACCACTGGCCAGACCGCTCCCTCACCGGCGACGCCGGCCCGGTCAAGAACCCGGCCAACACCCACATCATCCGCCACGCCGAGAAGCTGTTGGCACTGTGGGAGGGTGGCTTGCCCACCGAGGTGACGATCGACCTCGACACCGTCGGCGAGTACGACTTCGACGGCCTGTTGAAGGGGGCGATGACGGCGCACCCGAGGCTCGACCCGCGCACCGGTGAGATGTTCTTCTTCGGCTACGACGTGATGGAGGCGGCGATCGGCTACTACGTGGTCGACGCCACGGGCCGCCTGACCCACCAGACCAAGATCGCGCTCCCGGCAGCCGTGATGATGCACGACTTCATCATCACCGAAGAGCACGCCGTGTTCCTCGACTCGCCCATCGTCTTCGACCTCGAGAACATGGGCAAGGGTCCGCTCGTCAACTGGAAGCCCGAGAACGGCACCCGCATCGGCGTCATGCCCCGCCTCGGCACCGGCGACGACATCACCTGGTACGAGATCGAACCCGGCCACGTCCAGCACTTCTGGAACGGCTGGGTCGAGGGCTCCCGCATCGAGATGACGGGTTGCCGATTCGAGGCGCCCGACTTCGGCATCGACCCCACCCAGCCCCTCGACCAGCAGTCCGCCAGCAACCAACCGGGCCGCCCGGCCCGCTTCTGGGTCGACCTCCAGTCCGGTGACGCCGGGTGGGAGCAGCTCGACGACCTGCAGGGCGACTTCTGCCGGTTCAACGACGACCTCGACGGCGTCAAGAGCCGCTACGCCTACATGTCGGCGTTCGGCGGCGAGGTCGGCGACCCCGGCGACTTCGACACCATCGTCAAGTACGACCACGAGACCGGCGCCCGCACCCTGTGGAACTCCGGCGAGTCCGGCCACGTCGGCGAGTCGGTCTTCGCCCCCAACCCCGACGGCTCCGCCGAGGACGACGGCTGGCTGCTCAACGCGGTCTACGACGACGTCACCGACTCGACCAGCGTCGTCGTGCTCGACGCCCGCGACGTCGAAGCCGGCCCGATCGCCACCGTCCGCACCCCCCAGCGCGTGCCGTTCGGCTTCCACGCCAACTGGTTTGCCTGACGGGTCAGGGTCGCGGGTCGGCGACCCCGTGATACGGCCGCCCGGCGGCCTGGAACTCGGCGGCCAGCTCGACGAACTCCTGGCCGAACGGATCACCGCCGCGTAGCGGCAGCATCGCCCGGCGGATGGTCCAGTCGTGGGGCGCGAGCTCGGCCGCGCGGTCGAAGTTGCGTGCCGCGCCGGCGTCGTCGCCCGCGTCGCGGAGGTGGGTGGCGATCCGGAAGTGGAGCTTGGCCTGCTCCTCGTCGGCCGACAGATCTCCCACCGCGGTCTTGGCGTCGTCGGCCGTCATGATCGGGGTGCCGTCGACCACCCAGCGGCGGATCAGCTCGATCTGGTCGTCGGCATCGATGCCCGTGTAGTCCTTGAACGTGTTCGTCGCGTACGCGTTCCAGTTGGGCTGCACGATCGTGTCGTCCTCGTCGATGAGCAGCACCGTGGGGACGTTGGAGATGGCGTACAGCTCGGTGAGCACGTGGTCGGCGTCCATCAGGACGGGATAGGTGATGCCCTCCATGAACTGGGCCACGTTCTCGGCGTTCTCGTCGATGGCCACGGCGATGACCTGGAAGTCGTGCTCGGCGAGCTCATCCTGCAGTACCTGCCAACCTGGCAGGTCGAAGATGCACCCTCACCAACTCGAGAACGCGACGAGCAGTCGCTTCTTCGAACGGTGGTCGGACAGCGCGTGGGCGGTGCCGTCGAGGTCGGGGAGGACGAAGTCGGGCGCCTTCAGATCGTGGAGCGCACCCCGGCGGGCGCTGCGCGGCGCGCCGACGGCGACGGTTCCCGACGGCTCGTCGACCACCACCGGCCGGTCGAGGAGGTCGGCCACGACGCGCACATCGACGCGGCCGTCGAGCTCGAGCGCGTCACGGTCGGGCACGAGCACGCACACGTCGTCGCGGCACAGGCCCTCGGGCTTCAGCGTCCAACCGAGCGAGCGCTCGAGCGACACGGGGTCGATCAGCGGGCCGTCGGTGAGCAGCGCGGTGTCGTTCGCCATGGCCGCACGGTATCGACCAGCGGCGCTCAGGACTCGAGCGCTTCCTTGAGCGCGGCCAACGTGGCCTCGCACGCGGCCTCGAGGCCGTCGCGGCGACCCTCGATCCGGCCCGGGTAGATGTCGGGGCGGGCCAGCAGCGGTGCATCGAAGTACTCGGTCACGACGGTCTCGTCGCCGTCGGCCGCCATCGTGTAGCGCCAGCGGGTCGCGTGGCTGAAGTTCGGTGGCACGTCGTACGCGAACTCGACGGCCGGCTCGGCCACCGTGACCTGGCACTGGGCCGACCACGTGTAGTCGCCCACCGCGTTGTGACCCGTGAAGCGGTCGCCGACAGCGAGCGGCCCCTCGCCCGTGTCGCGTTCGCAGCGCTGGCACTCCGGGCTGAGCGTCGGCAGACGATCGAGATCGGTGAGGAACTCGTAGACCGCCTCGGGGGGTGCGGCGATGCGGACGGTGGCCGAGCCGGCGATGGGTGACGTCATCTGCCGGACCGTAGCTCCCCGGGCGCGGCCCGCAGACGGTGCCGGCGCTCAGACGGCGGAGGAAAGTGGCACGCCGGTGCCGAAACCACACCCATGCGCCGCCCGCTCCTCCTCTGTCTCGTCGTCGTCGGTCTGCTGAGCTCGCTCGCCATCCCGATCGCCCGTGCGGAGGACACCTCGACCGCTCCGCCCGTCCCCGAACCGACCGTGGTCGGGCCGGTCGACGACAGCATCGGCATCAAGGGCGAACCGTGGTTCGACCCGCCCTTCGTCCTCGAGGAGGCCGAGCCGTTCCCGTACGTCTCCGAGGAGTTCTTCATCCTGGGCTCGGCCCGGGATCTGCTCGGCACCGGCGCCGACGCGCCCTACAAGACCCGCATCCTCGTCGTGCGACCGCAGGAGGCCGACGACTTCTCGGGCACGGTCGTGGTCGAGTGGGACAACGTCACCGCGCAGGCTGCGCTGAACCCGCTGTTCATGTGGGACCACCCCTACCTGCTCCGTGAGGGTCATGCGTTCGTGTCGGTCTCGGCCCAGGCCATCGGCGTGTGCTGCTCACCGCTGTCGCACAACCTGTGGGACCCGCCCCGCTACGGCGACCTGTCCCACCCGGGCGACGCCTACAGCTACGACATCTACGCCCAGACCATCGAAGCGCTGCGCCGCAACACCGTCTCGACCGACGGCGTCGCCGGCGGCGTCCCCCGCGCCGGAGCCATCACCGGTGCGCTCGGCAACCCGAGCCGGACGCAGATCCCCGGCGGCCATCGCATCATGGGCGACCTCGCCGTCTCCAACGTGATCGCCACCGGCACCTCGCAGTCGGCCAGCCGTCTGCACACCTACGTCGACAAGATCGAGGGCGTGCACGCCGGCAACATCGACGGCGTGCTCCTCGACGCCGGCGGCTCGCGCAGCTACAGCCGCCCGCCGGTCATCCCGACCATCCACTTCCTCAGCGAGGACGGCCTCAGCGCCACGACCCCCAACGTCGGCGGCGCGTCCCTCATGGGCACGGACAACAACTACCGCCTCTGGGAGGTGCCCGGCGCCTCACACGCCGACGCCGAGTTCAGCCGCTACATCGAAGACGGCCTCTACCTGACCCACATCGCCGAGGCCCCGCCGCTGCCATGGCGCCAGTGGGACGACCGGCGTGTGTCGTTCCGGTACGGCGACGACGGCCCCAACCTCCGGGCCGGGTGCCAGCCGCTCGGTTACGGCGACAACACCTACCCCCGCCGGTACGCCGCCCGTGCCGCCATGGACCAGCTCATCCGCTGGACCGTCGGCGACGTCGCGGTCGCGCCGCCGTCCAAGCCCGGCAGGGGGAAGGGCAAGGGCCACGACAAGAAGCAGCCGCCGACCCTGACGCCCTTCGAGGCCACCCAGCCGCCACGGGTCGAGTACGGCGCCACGGGCCAGGAGGTCCGCGACGCCAACCGCCAGGTCGTCGGCGGCGTCCGCCTGCCCCAGATCGACGTGCCGGTGGCCGACTACCAGGCGACCACCTGCGGGCTGTTCGGGCACACCATCAGCTACGACCCCGTCACGCTGGCTGGCCTCTACCCGACCACCGAGTCGTACGTCGCTCAGATGCACGCTGCCATCGATCGGGCGCTGGCCGCCCACGTCATGCTCCCGGCCGAGGCCGACGAGCTCCGCACCCAGCTCGAGACCGCCGTGATCCCCGCCTACCGCGCACCGCATGCGCCCGGTGACTCCCAGCAGGGCGCCGCCCACCTCCTCGCCGCACTCGTCGGCTGACCGCCGACCGGCGTGACTCCGCCGCCTCCCATTCGGCGCGACCGCCGCCCGGGCGGGAGACTCGTCGCTTGACCGCACCGCTCCCGCCCGCTGCCATCGGCGCCCCCGCCCCGACCTCGCGCTCGATCTTCCGACTCGTCGCGAGGGGCCTCGACGCCACGAACCGGGAGGCCGACACCCTCCGCCACGCCCTCCTCACGCAGTGGGACGAGCACGACGGCGTCGACGAGCTCGTGGACCGACTCCAGGTGCTCGATCGCTCGGATCCCGTCGGGGATCTGGGTGTCGAGGCGCGGCTCGCGGTCTGGTTCGCGTTCGCCGATCCCGGCAACGGTCGGCTCGTCGCCGGGGACGATCCCGTCCTGGCCGGGCTCTCCGACGAGCTCCGAGACCGGTTGGCCGGCACCGTGCGTCCTGCGCAGGACTGACCGGCGAGCCCGGCGGCGGAGTCGCGGCGGTCGGGCGCTTCGAACTCGTCGCTCAGATCAGCCGGCCGATCAGGGTGGCGTACTGCTCGAGGTGCCGGTCGCTCAGGAAACGCTGCCGGACACGTTCGCGGGCGGCGACACCGAGACACGCGGCGGTGTCGGGGTCCTCGAGCAGCGAGTTGATCGCATCGCCGAACTCCTGGGCATCACGCGGGTCGCGGAGGAGGATGCCGCTCGTGCCGTGCTCGATCTGATCGCCGATGCCACCGACGTTGGAGGCGACCATCGGCCGGGCCTTCCACATCGCCTCGGCCACCGTGAGCCCGAACCCCTCGGCCAGGCTCTTCTGCACCACGATCGATGCGTGACGCTGGATCGCATTCACGATTGCCGCGTTCTCCTCGAGATCGCTCATCGGGAGGCACGCGACGGCGATCCGCGATCGCGCCTCCTGCGACAGCGATCGGAACAGCGTCTGACACTCGGCCAGCACGTCGGCGCCCTCCGGATCGTCGGTCACCGAGGTGACGTTCGGGCCGGCCAGCAGCAGGTGGGCACCATGCACCGGGTCGACTTGCTCGGCGAACGCAGTCATCACGCCCTGCATGTCCTTGAGGTCGTCCCACCGCGACACCTGGACGATCAGCGGCGCGTCGATCGGCGTCGGCGGACCGGTCCGCAGGATGTCGGCGAACCGGTCGACCCGGCCCGGGGAGCCGTCACGACGACGGAACACGGGAGGTGTGAGCGCTGCATCTCCATCACCGAGCAGCCCCGTGCCGACCAGGATCGAACGAACGACCTCGTCGGAGAGCTCCTGGTTCTTCGCCGAGAACGGGTCGATCGACGGGGCGATGATCTCGACGATGCGGTCTTCGAGCCACGGGGGGACGTACGACGCTCGGCTGAACACGAAGGCGTCGGCCGCGTCGAGGTACGGACGGACGAAGTCCCCCGAACGCCGGCTCAGCTCGTCGCCGTCGTCGTAACAGATGTGGCTGCGCCACACGAGGTGCCGCCCGGTGCCCTCGAGCTGGGCCACCATCCCAGCCGTCTGCGGATCGTGGAGGATCACGACGTCGCCGGGGCGGGTGTGGGCGAGGAGCTCGCCGGACGCCTGGCCGGTGACCTGCTCGTAGTGGCCGCGTTCACGCTCGCCGAGGTCTCCCCCGTCGCCGGCGGCGCCGTGGAACCCGTTGTGCAGCCGCTTCGTGATCCGGAAGAACTCCGGGTCGGCGTCCATCACCATCCAGCGGGCGTCGATCCCCGCGCCGCGGGCGTAGGCCAGGATCACCTGCAACATCTCCGCCACGCCGCCGCCCCGGGCGGTCGAGTTGACGTTCCAGATCGTCCGACCAGCGAATGCCTCACGGGCGAGCAGCGCGGTCTCGCGGAACCGTTTCATCTGCTCCACGCCGAGCGTGTCCTCGAATCGCGAGAAGTCCTGCGCCTCGATGCGCACCTCGGTCATCGCCATGATGCACCCACGACTACGGCGGGTCGGATCAACGGTCGTGCGCCACTCACCACGCCGTGGACCGTACGAAGCCACCGAGTGACTCGGTAGAGGCCTTGGTCACGAATGACCCCGGACCGAGTGGAGACGATGGGAATCGAACCCACGACCCCCTGCTTGCAAAGCAGGTGCTCTAGCCAACTGAGCTACGTCCCCGAGTGTCCTGACCAGGAGTTTTACCTCCTGCATTGCCGCTCCTCGCCACTCCGAAACCCCTCAGAACCTATGGGAACTGTGGGAAAAGTTGTGGGAAGTGCCTTGCCAGGCGCTCAGGCACGCCATTGTACGGCCACCGTCGTTGCGGCGAGAAGTGAACCGAGCCCCGCGACCACGTCAGGGATCTTCAATGTCCTGCCACCAGCGCATCGCGGCCGATTCAGCCAGCCCGACGGCGGAGTACACCGCGCTGGTCCTCGTTCTCCGGGCAGGGTCTGCTCTCCTTCTTCGTGCCAGGTCGAAGTGTCTTCATCGTCCGCATGACGGTGTCGAAGTCGTAGCCGTTGTCAGCGAGAAGGCTGCCCACCACCGTGCCAGTGCGCCCGACACCTCCCCAACAGTGGATGTACACCCCTCCCCTTGAACGGTGCTCGTGGACGAGATCGATGATCTGGTCGTACTCAGGGTCGGGAAGCACGCCGAGGTCGGGAATGCCGACACTGAGGTGGCGAAGATCCAGACCTCGCGCGGTCGCTGCCTCGCGCAGGAAGGGTTCGTACGGATCGAGCGGGTCTTGCGGAGTCGTGAGGTCGATGAAGGTGCGAATGCCTGCGTCCACCAGGAGGTTGACCTTGTGACCGGTGCGGCGTTCGTCATCCTTGGCTGCGGGGTACTCGCCGGCCAGTACCTGTCCGGGCTCGACCCACCACGCATGAAGGTCCGCGTCGTGGTCCCATCGCACAGCCTTGGATGGGGCGTTTCCTTCTCCGGCCAGGAAGAGGCCGCGTGCGAGTTCGACGATGCGAGCCCGAAGAACGAGCTTCGCCTTCCAGGGGCCGGGAACGCCGCTGGCACCCCAGCGGGCGCCCGCAAGCTGGCCGGCGATCGCCGCAGTGGTGTCGGCGTCGTCGCCGAGGTTGGCGGCCCGAAGGACGGCATCGGCGAAGTCCGCACCACCGGCGACCGCCCACAGGGCGGCCTCGAGCGCCGAAACGCAGTAGCCGGTGCCCTTGATTTCGGGAGGTTGCTTGGCACGCCATGACCCGGATGCCACTGCCTCTACCTCGGCGTGGAGGGCACCCCATTTCCAGAAGTCTGGGGCGAGCACCTCTTCGGCCGAGGTGCCCGAGATCAACGCCGCGGTCATCGCCCCAAGGACTCTGCACGCGTCCACCGGACGACCCGCAGGATGGGTCGACCGGCTCGACTCGGCGGCCCGTGCGGCGGCTTGACCGGGATCCGTGTGCCAGCGAATAGCGACGGGAGCGAGCCGCATCATGGAGCCGTTCGCCGCCGCGTCTTCGTCAGGGCTCGGGTCAATCGTCTTTCCGGTCTGCTTGAAGCGGACCAGTTGACTGGACGTTGCGCCGCCGATGTCGAAGCACGTGCCTGTCGACGACAGATACCCGTGTTCCCTCCACAGGAGGTAGCGACGCAACTGGTCGGCCAGAGCGAGATCGCCGACATCGAGGATCGACTCAGCGAGGCAGAGTGCCATGGACGTGTCGTCGGTCCACGCGCCAGCGGGTAGGCGGAATGGACCCCCACCGACCATGTCATCGATCGGCAAGAACGAACCTGGACGCTTGAACTCGAGCGTGGTTCCGACTGCGTCCCCTGCGGCCAGCCCGAGAAGCGCGCCGATTGCCCGGTCCTCAGCGCTCACACCCCGCTCCTTGCGAGCGTTGCGGTCACGACGCACGTGCCGTCGGCGTTTCGTTCTTCACCCATGCGCGTGAGCATGCCACCACGGTGGCTGTGCCGCTGCTCTGCCGGAGTCAGCGATCCCTCGTGGCCGCCTGCTGCAGTCACGTTCTTCATGTAGACCACTTGCATGAACATGCCGTCGTGTCCGCGCTGCACCGCACCCGCGATGGCGGTCGCCGAGGGGGTGCCAGGGATGCGGTACGACGACGTCGCCTTCCTCCCGCCCAGCGGTCAGGATCAGACGATCTTCGGCTGTAGTGGTGGACACCGTTGGGGAGACCGCGACGAGTGGGCTCGGCATCTCTCGGCGCTCGATGAGTTGGCCCATATGGCATCGATTGAGCGGGATGCCATCGGCTCCGTGCTCCCGGCGATGGTCTCGCAGTGGCCAACCGAGGCCGATCGCGACCCCTGGGACGACGAGGGGCCGTGGGACACCCTCGAGACTGGGAAGCAGTGGTTCGTCGCAGGGTCACCACCGCTCGTACTTGTCGCCACCGGGTCTCCCCACGACGTCACCGTTGCTATCCCGGTCATTTCGTGGCCGCACCCACATCGGACGAGTCTGGGCGCTGAATCAGCCGTGTCTTTCTCTCTAGAGCGAGATGGAACCCTCGCCGAGTGGCTGACCCGAGAGGTCGACAGGGCAACGGCGACGAGGCTTGCAAGCTTCACGGCGTGCGGCGAGTGCGACACCGTGGTTCCCCCTGAGGGGATGCACAACCGGACGATCTGCCACGGCTGCGCCGAACGCAACCACGGCGTCCTGCACTGAGCTCCACCTCGGTCACAGCGCTCGCATACTGTCCGTTGCCTACCTCCCGTCGGAGGCATCAGCGGTGCGCCCACACGTGGCTGCGATCTATCACCGCACATCTCGAGACTCGGGGAACAACGGGATGACAATCCATCGAAACAAGCTTGAGATCGACCACCCTCATCACGACTTGGGCGGGAAGGTGGGCGTCGAACGACCAGCCCTTCGGCAGGCGCTGACGTGGTTGGTCGCGGCCGAACTGGTTCGCCGTCACCCGAACGAGATGCGAGTCATCGAGTCTCGGCCGTACCGAGACGATTGCGTCACCGTATTCGCACGCACCGACGATCCGGAGTGGTCCGGCGGATGGCGGCGGGTTGTCGTGCTGCCTCAGTCGACCGACTTCTGTCTCCTCACCCACCAGGGCTGGTTCGAGACAGAGCAGGACGACCGCTTCTCGTGGTTGGAGGTCTTGCTCGCACCGAATCTTCGTGACGACGTCATCAGGCCACTCGAGCGCGCTGAAGGACTACCGGCGGTAGAAGACACACCGTCTACAACGGCCTCAACGATCGGGGTGCGGCTTCTGGCCGGCTTCGCGGGGCGAACTGCGTTCACACGCAAGCCCTGGAGGCTGCACAACGGTTGCGTGGAAGGTGGCGATGGCGTGCGAGATGAACTGTTCGACCAGTTGCCCGAGATCAACGAACACCGTCGCATTCGACGTCAGGATGATCTCCATGCGGTCACCGAGTACCGATACTGGTTCGCCATCGAGGATCGGATCGACGGGAAGCCGGGGGCCGCCCGCTTCGCCGTTGACACCATGGAGGGTGTCGGCTTCACCGACGCCGGATCTGTGGACCTGATGTCCGAATATTCGTCGTGCGGTCGGATGCTCGATGCTGTGGTCAGCCGAGTCTGTCCGCCGGCCTTCTGACGCGACGGAGGAGACGATTCAATGGATGGGGGATCGCGGTGACGACGTTGAGCATGTTGATCGAGCGTCTCGCCTTGGCGCTCGAGGCGCTTGATGAGACTCAGAGTCTGACCATCTCGCGCACTGGATCAAGCGGATTCGTGTCCGAATCCGGGTCCAACCGGTTCGTGCAGTTCGTGCGCTTCGGACCCGGGCTCCGGGCCGAGAGCGTCGGCGAACGGTATCTCGATGACGGCGACGAGCTCACTGCCGAACAACTCCACCAACTCGAGGCCCTCGGCTGGCTACCACCCGACGAGGGCGGCAACTACTGGGCACAGTGGGCCGAGGCGCCGCCGTTCCAGGATGTGGCCGCCACCGCGCTCCAGACCCTCCAGCAGGTGCACGGCGTTGAGCACGTAGAGCAACTCGACTTCAGCGGCAGCGGCCCAATCGTCAGCCTCCTGGATCTATCCTCGGATCTTGGGCTTGTCGCCCGCCCCACCTGTGCCGTCTGTGGGAAGTCAGACTCCGTGGTCGAGCTCATCGCTCCTGGACAACGACCCGATGGATGGGACACGTGGTCGTCCGACGCTCAGGATGCGTACTCGACACGGTTCGACCCAGGCTCGTGGCACTTCATCTCCCGGGGGATCGTCCGAAACAGCGGATCTGGCCTCGACATCAGCGCCACGAAGGCAGCCGTGATACGTCACGCCTTCCACGAACCTCTGCTCTTCGAGGCAGTTCACGGTGCCGGCCTGTACGACGACGCCGGATTCTGCGCGGAATGCAAGGTGCCGTATTGCAAAACTCACTGGGACCCGGACGACGGATCGTGGGGCACATGCCCTCACGGTCACTGCAGAAGCTTCGACCCGCACTGGTCGCGGTATGACTACGAGTAGCGCGACAACCGAAGAGAAACGCCGCGGCCGTCACGGCTGGCGACGCCGGCACCAGACGATCATCAT
>JBFJNI010000021.1:0-47285 GCA_041618235.1 Acidimicrobiales bacterium | reverse complement strand
CTCGCCTGACCGACTCCAGCACCAGGCGCCGCTCGGCCGCCGCGAGGGCGCGGCGGGCATCCGGGACCGCATCGGGGTTGACCGAGACCGAGGTGATCCCGAACCGCACCAGGTGC
The DNA here is from genome assembly GCA_041618235.1 of Acidimicrobiales bacterium. Taxonomy (GTDB): domain Bacteria; phylum Actinomycetota; class Acidimicrobiia; order Acidimicrobiales; family Salinilacustritrichaceae; genus Salinilacustrithrix. The sequence continues at coordinate 47,169 of JBFJNI010000021.1, read as the reverse complement.
TCGGCGAAGTCGGGCCGGTTGGACGGTGCTTGACCGCACAACGAGGAGGTCAGGCCGGCAGCGTTCGCCGCGGTGATGATGTCCTCGATGGCGCGCAGCACCGCGTGGTCGCTCTCGTCGAACAGCTCGGCGCACGTCTCCGAGTCGCGGTCGACGCCGAGCATCAGCTGCGTCAGGTCGTTCGAGCCGATCGACACGCCGTCGATGCCCATGGCGGCGTACTCCGGGATGCGGTACACGATCGAGGGGACCTCGGCCATCACCAGCCGCTTGAGGCCACGCTGGCGCCCCAGTGGACTGGCGTCGATGGCTTCGAGGCACGCCTCGAGCTCCCACGCCGTTCGGACGAAGGGGATCATCACCTGGATGTTCGGGGCCTGCTCCCGTGCGCGGGCCAGCGCCTCCAGCTCGACGGCGAACACCTCCGGATCCCGGATGTAGCGGTAGCAGCCCCGGTACCCGATCATCGGGTTCTCCTCGTGGGGCTCGAACTCGTCGCCACCCTCGAGCTTGCGGAACTCGTTGGTGCGGAAGTCGGTGGTCCGGTACACGACCGGCCGGGTGCCGAACGGCGCGGCGATCGACGTCAGACCGCTCACCATCTGGTCGATGAAGGTCTGCTGCTCACCCCGAGCGATCAGCGCCTTCGGATGCACGCCGCCGAGCGCCTCGGTGATGAGGAACTCCGCTCGGAGGAGACCGACACCGTCGACCGCCATGGCGGCGACCTCGCCGGCGTGCTCGGCGAAGGCGAGGTTGACGTACACGCGGGTGGCCAGCGGCTCGGCCTCTCCGGCGACCGGCATGGTCATGGTCGTCGTGGGGGTCGCCGACACCGACGACGGCCCCTCGAGGACCGCGGCGACATCGCCTTCGTAGACCTTCCCCGTTCGCCCGTCGATCGTGACGAGCTCGCCGTTGCGGAGTGCGGTGGTGGCGGTTCGGGTGCCGACGATCGCCGGCTTGCGCATCTCGCGGCTGACGATGGCGGAGTGACACGTCATGCCGCCGCCATCCGTGATCAGACCCCCGGCCCGGCGCATGGTCGGCACCCAGTCCGGGTTCGTCATCGGCGCCACGAGGATCTCGCCGGCTCGGAGCTGCTTGCCCTCCTCGGGGCCGAGCAACACCCGCACCGCCCCGACCACCACTCCCGGCGAGGCGGCCAGCCCCACGAGCAACGGCTCCAGGTCCGCAGAGGACCCGGCGACCGGCTGGAGCGTCGTGATCGGTCGGGACTGCACGAGGTGGATCTCGTCGCCCTCGATCGCCCACTCCATGTCCTGCGGACTGCCGTAATGCTGTTCGACCCGAGCCGCCAGGTCCGCGAGCACGAGCACCTCGTCGTCGCTGAGGACGCGACCGTGGCCGTCCTCGCCCAGCTCGATCACCTGGTCGTGGCCATCGGGGCCCCGCACGATCTTGTGGGTCTGGTGCCCGATGCGGGCGCTGATCACCCGCCTGGGCTCCTTGTCGACCACGTAGGTGTCGGGTTCGACCTGCCCGCCGACCACGACCTCACCGAGCCCATGGGCGCCCTCGATCACGATGTGTGACCGGTCACCGCTGGCCGGATCGGCGGAGAACATCACACCGGACCGGTCGCTGTTCACCATGCGCTGGACCACGACGGCGATGGCCGGCTCGTCGGGGATGTCCTGCGTGACCCGGTAGGCGATGACCCGTTCGCCGTACAGCGACGCCCAGCACGACACCAGCGCCTCGGCAAGCTCGTCGATGCCACGGATGTTCGTGAACGTCTCGTTCATGCCGGCGAAGGACGAGCTGGCGCCATCTTCCGCGGTCGCGCTCGATCGCACGGCGACGAACTCGTCGTCGCCCAGGGTCTCGTACGCACGGCCGAGCTCGGCCCGGAGCACGTCGCCGACCCCTGCCTTGCGGACCGCCGACTGCAGCCGCTCCGACGCGATCCGGAGACCATCGGGGTCGTCGGGGTCGGCCTCCGCGACGATCGCGGTCAGCTCGCCACGCACCCCGCCGAGGTCCATCGCCTCGAGGTAGGCACCGGCGGTGACCACGAACCCACCGGGCACCGGAAAGCCCGCTCGGGACATCTCACCGAGGTTGGCTCCCTTTCCACCGACGAGATCGACGTCGCCGACTCCGATCTCGGAGAGGTTGACGATGCGAGGTTGTTCCACTTCGACCATGCACGAAGAGTCCCCCCTCGTTGCGCCGGGCGGAAGGGTCGAAGGTCCCGAGGACCACGGCGACTCAACTCACGCTCGAACCTGCCGATGAGGAGTCGGATCGAGAAGGATGGCGGGCTGTTGGGGACGACGGGTTGGGCAGGGTCACGACGCGCCGAGCAACGAGCGATCCGCGTCGGCACGTGGCTGGTCCTCCTCGCGCTCGTTCCCTTGTGCGGTGCCGGCGCCTTCGTGATCGCCGAGCTCCGGTCGGCGACTGATCTCCGGGACCAAGCTCGGGAGGTCGATGCCTCCGTGAACGCCCTGGTCGTGATGAATGAGCTCCGCGCCGGACTCCTCGACGAGCGGAACTGGGCTGCCGCGTCGGTCGGCGCCGAGGACCTCGGCCTCGACGATGCAACCATCGAGGACGTGCTCGGGTTCAGCATCGAAGACCAGAGACGTACCGCGCAGCGTGAGGTCGACGAGCTCATCGGTCGACACGCCGATCCCGCGCTTGCGGCGAGCCTGGCCACGCTCCGGCAAGAGCTCCCCAGGGAGTACACGAAGGTCGGTGACGCGTACGCGACCCTGGAGAGCCGCGTGGCCGACAGCAGCCAACGCCAGGTCGATCGTCTGCTCGTCGTCGCCGGCGAGGTCGACGGTGGATCCGGCCTCATCGACGTGTTGCGCATCCTCGAGTCGGCGACCCTGGCGCGCCAGGCCACGACCGCGCTGGTCACCGAGTACTTCGCGCTCGAGTTCGCCGGAGCCGCCGACGCCGACGCCAACATCGATGAGCTCGTCGAGCAACGAGAGCTCTACCTGATCGCCATGTCGCAGATCGCCCGGATGCAACGACCCGACTCACACGTCGCCGTGGCGGCCTCGATCATCTCCGAGTCGCCCGAGGCGCGGTCGTTCACCGATGCGGCCAGCCAGCTCACCGATGAGCTCCTCACGACCGGATTCGACGTGCGCCCCACCGCCGCTGAGTCCGAACCCCGAGTGGACCCCTTCGGCGAGCTCGTCGACATCTTCTTGGACGGAGTCGAGTCCTCGCGCCAGCACCTCGGACTCATCGACGCCGCCGCCGACGACGTCACCGACGTCAGCGCCTCGCTCAGCCAGGAGGCCGACGACTCCCTCCGGTCGGTCATCATCCGAATCGTGGCGCTCGCGATGATCTCACTGACGAGTGCCGTGCTGCTCGCCCGCGTCATCCGGCGCCCCCTACGCGACCTCAGCACCGCGGCGCGCCGTCTCCGAGATGGCGACACCGGCTCACCGCCCCAACCCTCGGGACCAGCCGAGGTCCGTGAGGCCGCACAGGCGATCTCCGAGGCGGCCGGGCATCTCGCGCTCGCCGAACAACAGGCCAAGGCACTCGCCCAGGGCGCGTTCGACCACCCGATCCTGGCGCAGACTGCTCCTGGCGCCCTCGGCGCTTCGCTCCAGGAAGCGGTGCAGACGCTCGCCGCCTCCCTCTCCGATCGGGAGGAGTTCCGTCGCCTCCTCACCCACGAGGCGACCCACGACGCATTGACCCAGTTGGCCAACCGACGTGCGGTCATGGCTCGGCTCACCGAGAGCCTGGCGCGAACCCGTCGGACGAGCTCGAGCCTGGCCGTCATGTTCCTCGACCTCGACGACTTCAAGGGCGTCAACGACCACCACGGACACCTCGTCGGCGATGCCGTGCTCCGAACCGTCAGCCAACGTCTCCTCCTGGCCGTACGCAAGGGCGACCACGTCGGCCGCCTGGGTGGAGACGAGTTCCTGATCGTCGCCGAGCCGGTCTCCGGATTCCGCGAGGCGCTCCGACTGGCCGAGCGGCTCCTCGACGCGGTGCAGTTGCCGATCGCTCACGGCGACGGCCTGTTGGCGATCTCCGGGAGCGTCGGCATCGCCCTCGTCGACGACTCGACCAACCTGAACGCCGAGGAGGTCCTCCGAGACGCCGACCTCGCCGTCTACCAGGCGAAGTCCAGGGGCAGAGCGCGCATCGAACTCTGCGACGAGGACCTGCGATCGGAGCTGGAGCGCCGGACACGGCTCGAGGACGCGATCCGCACCGCTCTCGCCCAAGAGCAGCTCCGCCTGCACTACCAGGTCATCGTCGACCCGGCCACCGGCACCGCGTCCGCGCTCGAGGCGCTCGTGCGGTGGCAGCACCCGGTCGACGGTCTCGTCGGCCCCGATGCCTTCATCCCGTTCGCCGAACGAACCGATCTGATCCTCGACATCGATCGCTGGGTCGTGGTCGAGGCCGCCCGTCAGCTCCAGACCTGGACCGGCGACGACGGTCTCGCCCGGGTCCCGGTGGCGGTCAACATCTCCGGTCGACACCTGGTCGCCGACGACTTCGTCGACTCCATCCTGCAACCGCTCGCCGATGCCGGCGTCCGGGCTGATCGCCTCATCGTCGAGATCACCGAGTCGGCGCTCCTCGACGATCTCGACAACGCCGCACACAAGCTCGAACAGCTCCGTGCCGCCGGCGTGCGCATCGCGATCGATGACTTCGGGACCGGATACACGTCGCTCGCCCACCTGCGGACGCTGCCCATGGACATCCTCAAGATCGATCGCAGCTTCACCGTCGACCCGAACGCCGCCTCCTTGGTCCAGCTCATCATCGACACCGGCCACCTCCTCGGGGCGCGCATCACCGCCGAGGGCGTCGAGACCATCGACCAGGCGACCGCGCTCACCAAGATGGGTGCGGACGAGCTCCAGGGCTACCTCTACGCACGGCCCGTTCCCCCGGACGAGCTCGACCTCGCGGGACGCGGCACCCGCACGGAGAACGTGCCGGCCGAATCCGGCTGACCCGGGCGGCCCCGACCTGCAACACTCCGCGGCCTCACCCCCGGGCGGCAGAGGAGCAGGCGGATGCGACGACGCTTCCAGCAAGTCGATGTGTTCACTCGGGAGCCCTGCCGCGGGAATCCGCTCGCCGTCGTCATCGACAGCGAGGGCCTGTCATCCGAACAGATGCAGCGCATCGCGAACTGGACGAACCTGTCCGAGACGGCGTTCCTCCTCCCACCCACGACGGAGGACGCCGACTATCGCGTCCGCATCTTCACGCCGTCCGAGGAGCTTCCCTTCGCCGGCCACCCCACGCTCGGGAGTGCGCACGCGTGGCTCGCTGCCGACAACGCTCCCCGCATCTCGGGCCAGGTCGTGCAGGAGTGCGGTGTTGGTCTGGTCCACCTCCGACGTCACGCCGGCGGCCTCGCCTTCGCCGCCCCGCCTCTCGTGCGCAGTGGTCCGGTCGCCGCCGAGGACCTCCAGATCGCGGTCGATGTGCTCCGGATCGACGCCGCCGACGTGCTCGACAGCGCGTGGATCGACAACGGTCCTGGCTGGATGGGGCTCCGGCTCCGCGACGCCCAGGCGGTGCTCGCGGTCGCTCCCGGCTCCGTCGGCGAGCACGACCTGAAGATCGGGCTGGTCGGCGCCCACGCTCCGGGCGAGACGGCGGCAATCGAGGTCCGGGCGTTCTTCACGGTGAGCGGGTCGTTGCGTGAAGACCCCGTCACCGGCAGCCTGAATGCATCCGTGGCCCAATGGCTCCTCGGCATCGGCGTGATGACCGCCCCCTACCTTGCCTCGCAGGGAGCAGCCATCGGCCGGGCCGGCGTGATCCACGTGGATGTCACCGATGGCGAGACGTGGGTCGGTGGCGACGTGGTCACCGTCGTCGACGGCACCATCGTCACGTGATCTCGACCGCCGCCCCGGTGAACTGCGCGTTGTAGAGGCGGGCGTACGGGCCCTCGTGGCGCAGCAGCTCGTCGTGGTCGCCCTGCTCGACGATGCGGCCGTCCTCCATCACCAGGATGACGTCGGCGCCACGGATCGTGGAGAGCCGGTGGGCGATCACGAAGCTGGTGCGGTTGGCCCGGAGCGCGCTCATCGCTTCCTGGATGAGCATCTCAGTGCGGGTGTCGACCGAGCTCGTGGCCTCGTCGAGGATCAGGATGGCCGGGTCGGCCAGGAAGGCACGGGCGATGGTGATCAGCTGCTTCTCGCCGACGCTGATGTTGTCGCCCTCCTCGTTGATGACCGTGTCGAAGCCGTCCGGCAGCGCATGGACGAAGCGTTCGACGTAGGTGACACGTGCCGCTTCCTGGATCTGCTCCTCGGTGGCCCGCGGGTTTCCGTACGCGATGTTGTCGCGGATCGTGCCACCGAACAGCCAGGTGTCCTGGAGCACCATGCCCACCTTCGAGCGGAGCTCGGCGCGGGGGAACGTCGAGATGTCGCGGCCGTCGAGGCTGATCGACCCACCGTCGAGGTCGTAGAACCGCATGATCAGGTTGACGAGCGTGGTCTTGCCGGCGCCTGTCGGACCCACGATGGCGACGGTCTGGCCCGGCTCGGCCGTGACCGACAGCCCCTCGATCAGCGGGGCGGACGGGTCGTACGAGAAGTGGACGTCGTCGAAGACGATGCGGCCGCGCAACGGTGGGGCGTCTTGCGACGGAGGCTGCTCGGCGCTCTGCTCGGGTGCATCGAGGAGCTCGAGTACACGCTCGAGCGAGGCGATGCCCGACTGGAACACCGTGGCCATCGATGCCAGGTGGGTCAGCGGCTGGGAGAACTGGCGTGCGTACTGGATGAATGCCTGCATGTCGCCCAGCGTGATCGCGCCGCTCGAGATCCTCAGGCCACCGACCACGGCCACGGCCACGTACTGGATGTTGCCCAGGAACAGCATCGCCGGCTGGATCAGGCTCACCATGAACTGCGCTCCGAAGCTGGCTTCGAACAGCTCGTCGTTGGTCTGGCGGAAGCGCTCCTCGGCCTCGCGCTGGCGGCCGAAGGTCTTGACCACCGCGTGGCCCGTGAAGGCCTCCTCGACCTGTGCGTTGAGTGCGCCCGTGTGCATCCACTGCGCCATGAAGCGCGGACGAGCCTTGCCGCCGATCGTCTTCATCGTGAACACCGACAGCGGCACCGTGACGAGCGCCACCACCGCCAGCAGCGGCGAGATGGTGAACATCATCACCACGACACCGATGAGGGTGAGCGTCGACACCAGGATCTGGCTGATGGTCTGCTGCAGGCTCTGCGCCAGGTTGTCGATGTCGTTGGTGACGCGACTCAACAGGTCGCCGCGCGGCTGGCTGTCGATGTAGCGCAGTGGCAGGCGATTGAGCTTGGCCTCGACGGATTCGCGCAGGTCGTGCATCGACCGTTGGACGACGCCGGCGAGGATGTACGCCTGGACGTACGACATGGCCCACGACGCCAGATAGAGCCCGGCGACGACGAACAGTCGATTGTGGAGCTCGGCGAAGTCGATGCCCTGGCCGCTGACGATGCCGGTGAAGATCACGTCGGTCGCGTCGCCGAGGAGCTTGGGCCCGATGACCACGAGGATGACGCTGACGACGGTGAGCACCAGGACGATGATCAGCCGGATGCGCTCGCGCGTGAGGATGCCCCAGAGGCGCCGGAGCGTCCGTCCGAAGTCGTCGCTCTTCTCGGTGGGCACGCCGAGGGAGCCGCCGAAACCTCCGCGTCGGCGCTCGGCCGGCGGGCCCGCGACCGCGAGCAGCTTGCGCTCCTTGCTGGCTTGATCTTCGTCGGGCACGGGGGTCTCGCCAGTCGCATCGGAGGTGGTGGTGTCGCTCATGCTGCCGCTCCTTCGCCCATCTGCGATTCCACGATCTCCCGGTAGGTGGGGCTCGAGTCGAGGAGCTGGTCGTGCGTACCCCGGTCGACGACCCGGCCGTCCTCGAGGACGAGGATCAGGTCGGCGGCCGAGATGGTCGACACCCGCTGGCCGACGATGAGCGTCACCGCTCCCCTGGTCTCGGGCACGAGCGCAGCTCGAAGGCGTGCGTCCGTGGCCAGGTCGAGGGCCGAGAACGAGTCGTCGAAGACGTAGATCTCGGGTTGCACGATGAGGGCACGGGCGATCGACAGACGCTGGCGCTGACCACCCGACACGTTCGAGCCGCCTTGGGTGATCTCGCTCTCGAGGCCGTCGGACATGGCCCGCACGAAGTCCGCCGCCTGGGCGACTTCGAGGGCATGCCACATCTCGGCCTCGGTCGCCTCCGGGCGCCCATAGCGCAGGTTCGAGGCCACCGTGCCCGAGAACAGGTACGGCTTCTGCGGGACGTAGCCGATCTTGCTCCAGAGCAGATCAGGGTCGAGGTCACGGACGTCGATGCCGTCGACGAGGATCCGGCCGGCGGTGGCGTCGAACAGGCGCGGGATGAGGTCGACGAGGGTGGACTTGCCGGCGCCGGTGCTCCCGATGATCGCCAGCGTCTGGCCGGCGCTCATCGAGAACGAGATGTCCGACAGCACGGGTTGCTCGGCTCCGGGGTAGCGGAACTCGACGCCGTCGAACTCCAGACTGCCGCGCAGGGCGACCTCGGTGATCGGGGATGCCGCCGGGCGCACGGAGGACTGCGTGTCGAAGACCTCCTGGATGCGCTCGGCCGCGACCGCGGCACGAGGGATCATCGACACCATGAACGTGGCCATCACGACCGCGATCAGGATCTGGATCAAGTAGCTCAGGTACGCGATGAGCGAACCCAGCTCCATCTGTCCGGCGCTCACCCGATCGGCCCCGACCCAGAGCACACCGATGCTGGACACGTTGATGATGAGCGTGACCGTGGGGAACATCGAGGCCATCAGCCGACCGGTGCGCAGCGAGGTGTCGGTGAGGTCGTCGTTGGAGGCCCGGAAGCGCACGACCTCTTCGGGTTCACGGACGAATGCCCGCACGACTCGGATGCCGGTGATCTGCTCGCGCAGGACCCGGTTGACCTGGTCGATGCGCTCCTGCATGACCTGGAACGCAGGGATCATCTTGCGGACGACGTTGCCCAGCAGCAGCACGGCGGCCGGCATGCAGACCACCAGCACGACCGAGAGCCCGACGTCTTCGCGGAGCGCCATGAAGACGCCGATGACCATGGTGAGCGGGGCGGCCACCATCATCGTGCACGCGGTGACCACCATGATCTGGACCTGTTGCACATCATTGGTGATGCGCGTGATCAGCGACGGCGCCCCGAACGTGCCGACTTCCTCGGCGGAGTAGTCGAGGGTGCGCGTGAACAGGTCGGTGCGAACGTCGCGACCGAAGCTCATGGCGGCGCGGGCGCCGAACCAGGTCGCCGCGACGGAGAACAGGACCTGGATGAGCGTGAAGCCCAACATGACGAGGCCGATGCGTTGGATGTAGGCGTTGTCGCCGGGCAGGACGCCCTTGTCGATGATGTCGGCGTTGAGGGTCGGCAGCGTGAGGGTGGCGAAGGTCTGGACGGCCTGGAACAGGACGACGAAGGCCAGCAGCCCCTTGTAGCGGCCGAGGTGGGAGCGCAGCAGACGACGCAGGCTCATGACCGGGCCTCGATTCCGTGGAGGAGCACGTCGACGATGCGATCGGCGTCGAGTGGTTCGGTGGTCAGCATCGGGTGGGTCGCCGAGAGGGTGAAGGAGCGCAGGAGCCGCGCCGCGCGATCCGCGGGGAGGCTCACCCGGCGGGCCGATCGGGAGATCAGCGCGGTGAGCGCGGGGCTGTCCTCCATGGGACGCGACGCCCGGTCACGGAGCCGAGGGCCGACGTTGGACAGGAGCTGCCACACGTGTTCGACGCGCTGCGCCGAGAGCTCGACGGCGAGCCGCAACTGGTGCTCGAAGGGCAGGTCGGGGTCGATGGCCTCGAGCGCGGCCTCGAACTGCTCGGTGTCGAGCGCGGCGTCGATGGTGGCTGACAGCACGGCGTCCTTGTCGTCGAAGACCCGGAAGATGGTGCCTTCGGCGATGCCGGCCGCCGCGGCGATCTGCTTGGTCGTGACGGCTTCGCCGTGCTCGAGCAGCAGCGGCTCGGTGGCGGCGATGATCGCGGCGCGCCGCTCGTCGGGGGGCAGCGCCGCGGCGCGCCGCGAGGCGACCTTGGTGGGGGGCATGGCGGGGACCCTAGCTGAGTGAGCACTCACTCACTCACATCCTCACCAATCGGTCGGCGCGTAGTCCTTGAGGAACTGGCCCCACACGTGCGAACCCGTGTTGACGCCGTCGATGATCGGATCGACGATGCGGGCAGCACCATCGACGATGTCGAGCGGTGGATGGAAGCGGTGCTCGGCCCGCTTCTGCTCGGCGATCTCGACCGGGTCCTCGTCGCTCACCCAGCCGGTGTCGACGCTGTTCATGTGGATGCCGGCCGAGTGGAAGTCGGTGGCCGAGGTGCGCGTCATCATGTTCAGCGCCGCCTTGGCCATGTTGGTGTGGGGGTGACGGGTCGTCTTGAACCGGCGGTAGAACTGTCCCTCGACCGCCGACACGTTGACCACGTGCTTGTGCGCTCCCGGGGTCCGCTCCATGAGCGGACGGAGCCGAGCGTTGATCACGAATGGCGCAACCGCGTTCACGAGCTGGGTCTCGAGCAGCTCGACGGCTGACACCTCGTGCAGCAGCAGTCGCCAGGAGTTCCGATCGCGGAGATCGACCTGCTGCAGGTCCTGGTCGAGGCGCCCGGACGGGAACAGATCAGGCCGCTCGGAATCTTCTCCTGGCAGCAACGGCGTCTGGGACAGCTCCGCGGCATGGGTGAGCCCGGGCACGATCGAATCGGCATCGGCCACGAGCGCTGCTCCCCCGTCGCCCAGCGCGGCGGGCTCGTCGGCCTGCACCAGGTGGTAGCCGCGGAGCCCCTCGTACGCCCCGACGAGTGCCAGGACGTCGTCGGGCAGGTGGCGGAGCGCCGCGGTCTCGGCGTCCATCATGTGTCGGTAGAACTCCGGCGGGCGACGCACCGTCTGGCACGCGTTGTTCACGATGAAGTCGAGTCGGTCGCGGGTGTCGAGCACGTGGGAGCAGAAGGCCTCGACGCTCGGCGTGTGGCGCAGATCGAGGCCGAAGACCTCGAGCCGATGACCCCAGACGTCGAAGTCGTCCTCGGCCGCATAGCGGGCGGCGGCATCTCGCGGGAAGCGGGTGGCCACGATGAGATCGGCGCCGGAGCGCAGCAGCTTGATCCCCGCCTGGTAGCCGATCTTGACCCGACCACCGGTGAGCAGGGCGACGGTGCCGGACAGGTCGGCGATCTCGCCGCGCTTGCGGAAGTTCAGCTCGGCGCAGTCGGGGCAGAGCTGATCGTAGAAGTGGTGGACCAGGTGGTACTTCGTCTTGCAGATGTAGCAGTGCTGCGGATCGGCCGTCTCGCGGAAGTCGGGCACCTCGACGTCGGCCTGCTCGAAGTCCTCGGGCGCGAAGACGTTGGGCGTCGTGAACACCGGCTTCTCGCGCAGCGTGCGGATGCCGGTCGATGCCAGCACCTCCTCGTCGTGCGCCAGCTTCTCGAGCCGTCGCTGGTTCCGCTTGGCCTTGACCCGGAGGCGTCGCTCTTCGGGATCGGCGACGAACACGTCGCCGGCCGCGTTCAACAGCTCGATGCGCTCTTCGGGAGTCAGCACTGCGAGCATCGCCTTCGACGTCGCCAGCTCACGGAGCAGCGCCGTGGTCTCGAGCAGACGGGCGCGCACCGCCTGCTCGTCGGTTCCTTCGTGCTCGGTCACCCGACGAATCTACGGGGCCGACCCCCGGCGTCTGGATTCTCGACGGGCGCGGCGCTCCTGGGCACGTGCCCACTTGTGCTGCCGGCTGCGACACGCCTTGCGACAGAACCGCTGGTTCGCGGTCCGGCGCTCGAACAGGTCGCCGCAACGCCAGTACTCGCAGACCGCCAACCGCTCGGGGTCGGGGAAGTCCTCGGGCACTTCACCGGGCTCGTCGCGGTCAGTCAGCGAGGGCCCCGTAGATGATCGACTTGAGCTGCCCACGGAAGTTGAAGGTGCCGGACGGGAGCAGCTGGGTCATGAACACCACGCTGAGGTCCTCGACCGGGTCGACCCAGAAGATCGTCGACGCTGCACCGCCCCACATGAACTCGCCCACCGAACCGACGACGCCAGTGCGCGCGGGTTCCTGCGCCACCGACACGGTGAGCCCGAAGCCCATGCCGTCCATCCCGACCTCGCCGTACGTGCCCGGCTGGGTGAACTCGGCCAGCGTGGCGCCCCCGGGCAGGTGGTTCGAGCCCATGAGCTCGACGGTCTTGCGTCCGAGGATGCGGCGGCCGTCGAGCTCGCCACCGTTGGTGAGCATCTGGGTGAAGCGCAGGTAGTCGGCCGTGGTGCCGAGCAGTCCCCCGCCGCCGGAGAGGAAGGCCGGCTGTCGGCGATAGGCACTGGTGGCCGGGTCGTCGATGAGCACCAGCTCCTTGCGCGAGTTCCGGGCGTAGCAGGCAGCCAGCCGCCCGGCGCGGGCGTCGTCGACCGAGAACGCAGTGTCGACCATGCCCAAAGGCTCGAAGATCTCCGTACGCAGGTAGTCGTCGAACCGCTGTCCGGAGAGGACCTCGACGATGCGTGCGCAGACGTCGGTGCCGAAGGAGTACAGCCAGTGGGTACCGGGATGGAAGCGAAGTGGCCACTGCGCGATCTGCTGGCCGAGCGTCTCGAGTGTGGTCTCGGGCCCGACGAACCTGCCGCTTCCGATGCCGTCGACCACGAGGTCGGCGTTCTCGGCGGCATAGCCGATGCCACTCATGTGCATCATCGCGTCGCGGACCGACGGCGGGCGGACGGGGTCGACGAGCGCCTCGCCACCATCCTCGGTGGGCACCTTGACCTGGAGGCCCCGCCACTCGGGGATGAAGCGGTGCACCGGGTCGTCGAGCTGGAAGAGGCCCCGCTCGTACAGCGTGAGCAGCGCCACACCCGTGACGGGCTTGCTCATCGAATACAGACGGAAGATGGTGTCCTCGGCGATCGGCGTCGAGCGCTCGCGGTCGGCCATGCCGAACGACTCGAAGTAGCCGAGCGCCCCGTGACGCTGGACCGCCACCTGACATCCGGCGATCTTGCCGGCGTCGACGTAGCTCGAGCGCAGGTGCTCGCCGATCCTGTCGAGTCGCACCGGATCGAGTCCGGCAGCCTCTGCATCGACCTTCATGTGAGCTCCCCTCGTGATCACGTCGTCGCGACCGTAGTGCGCGGGTTGTCGTCACGACCTCGAGCCACTCGACGAGCCACGAGACAACCTCCAGCCTCAAGTTCCCTTGAGAACCGCCGATGGAGTTGTCGGAGAGGATCGCACGGATGCAGATCAGTGGGCTCGGACGCCCGTCCTACGTCAGTTACGGCAGCGCGGCCCCCGCGGCGCCGACGACGCGCCGTTTCAGCTTCGCGTCCGTGGACGGCCAGGCCTGGATCCGCGTGGCGGATGACGCCGACGCTCTCCGTACCAGCGTCATCGATCTTCGTCGGATGCTCTCGAAGATCGACCCTCGTCGGTACGTCGGCGGCGCCTCGGAGACCAGGACCGAGATCGGCACCGCCTCGGCAGAGGGGACGACGCTCGACATCGACCTCTTCGGCACCTACGCGACGAGGCGGTCGAAGGAGATGGTGAACACCGATCCCCCGCCCTTTGGCCCGGTCGCGGGTGGGTGGCAGGACGGGACGACGGCAGCGGCGACGGTCTCGGGCTCCTACACCGGAGGCACTGCCGAGACCTACACGTTCGTGGTCGACCGGATCCAGGTGAACTCGACCCGGATCGAGATCCTCGACTCCGCCGGCGACCGTGTCCGACTCTTCAACGTCGACAACGACCGATACGGGCAGCCCTTCGACGTCGACGAGGGTCTCGTGGTGACGTTCGACCCGGGGACGTTCGTGCTCGGAGACTCCTTCACGGTCTCCGCCCAACCCGAACCTCCGCTGCCCATCGACCCGGACGTCGCCTTCGACCAGCCGGGAAACCTCGAAGCGGGCATGGCGGTCACCGACGGGAGCTTCGAGGTCAACGGCACCCTGATCACCGTGTCGTCGACCGACACCTTGAACGACGTGCTCGCCCGCATCACCTCGCTCTCGGACGTGCAGGCCACCTTCGACGTCGCCAATCAGCACGTCGTGCTCTCGAACAAGTCGGTCGGAGATCTCGCGGTCGACCTGAAGAGCGACACCAGCGGCTTCCTCGAGGCGTTCAAGCTGAGGGGTGCCGCGCTCGAGCGGGGCGGCGACGCCGACCCGGACGAGCAGATGAAGAGCGTGGACGCGCTGGCGAGTGTGTCCGACGGCACCATCACGATCAACGGCACGGGCATCGCCATCAGCCGGAACCAGTCCCTCAACGAGGTCTTGACCGCCATCAACGCATCGGGCGGCGGTGTCCAAGCCGCGATCGTCGACGGGCGGGTGACCATCACGAACCTGGCGGAAGGCGGCGAGCTCGCGCTGGACGGCGGCGGCACCGGGTTCTTCGCGGCCGTGGGCCTGGTCGAGGGCACCGTCGAAGCGCCGACCACGACGGTGACGACCGGCTCGCGACGTCGGCCGGCAGGCACCACCGGAGCGACGGCGCGCGAGTTGACGCAAGCCGTCATGGACATCGGCGAGCGCCTGTCGTCCATCATGAACGCCGACGTCGAGGGCACGGTCTTGCGCACGGCGATCGGCCGCATCGGCAGCGAGTCGCGTCGCATCTCGGTGCAGGCGTTCGGCGTCGAAGGCTCGCCGCAGCGCTTCCGGATGTCCGGCCTCGAGTTCGATCTCCGCACCGATGCCACCGAGCTCTTCGACACGTCGACCCGCAGTCGCCACGCGCTGTCGAAGGCGCTGGCCCTCGACATCCGCGACTTCCACGCCGGGATGATGGACGAGATGGGGAACTCGGGGAAGAGCTTCCTGGACGGGCTGGAGGCGATGGCCGACCAGTTGTTCACCCAGGCGCGGGGCAGCATCGACCTCCGTATCTGACCGTCAGGCCCTGACCGGCGCTCCGAGGTACGCCGTGAAGGCCTCGATCATCGCGGCCCGCTCCGGTGCACTCGAGATGACCATGTCGACCGAGGTCAGCGAGGTGTGGATCTGCCCTCGGCACGACTGGTGTGTCGTGGGGACCCCGGCGGCGGCGAGCGCCTCCGCGTAGGCCGTGCCCTCGTCTCGCAACGGGTCGAACTCGCAGGTGACGACGACGGCGGGCGGGAGTCCGGCCAGCGAGGCCGCTCGTAGCGGCGCGACCCGGGGGTCGTTTCGGTCGGCCGGGTCGGTGTAGTGATCCCAGAACCAGCGCATGAGCGCGCCGGTGAGCAGGTAGCCGTCGGCGTTCTCGACGTAGCTCGGCCGCGTGAAGTCGCTGTCGGTGACCGGGTTGAGCAGGAGCTGGGCCCGGATCTCGGGACCGCCGGCGTCTCGTGCCAACTGCGACACGACCGCCGCGAGATTCGCGCCGGCACTCCACCCTGCGACCGCGATCGGAGCGCCGTCACCACCGAGCGACTCGCGGTGATCGGCGACCCACGTTGCAGCGGCGAAGGCGTCGTGGACCGCGGCCGGGAACCGGGCTTCGGGGGCGTGGCGGTAGTCCACGGACACCACGACGGCATCGGCGCGGACACACAGGTCGCGGCAGAACGGATCGTCGGAGTCGTGACTCCCGAGCACCCAGCCACCACCGTGGAAGTACGCGATGACCGGGTGGGGCCCGGGTGTCGCCGGCACGTAGCGGCGGTAGCGCAGATCTCCGGCTGCGCCGGGCAGCGTGCCGTCGTCGGTCGACCCCACGTCGGGGCCGGGTGGACGGGCCGCGTTGGATGCCACGGAGAAGGCCCGGGCCTCGTCGGGCGACATCGTGTCCATCTCGGGGAGCTCGAGCTCGGCCATGAGGTCGAGCACCATCGACACGTCGGGCTGCAGGCGTCGGATGACGCCGTCGTTGCGCTGCACCTGGTCAGCACCTCGGAGCTCGAAACCGAGGTATCCCTGTGCGACGACGTCATCGCACACCTGACGGTAGGTGTCGACGCCACCGACGTACGGCAGGAACACCCGGGGCTTCCCGGGCACGTTGGCACCCATGTACCACGAGTTCGCCTGGGGGTAGAGCGTGATGTCGGCACAGTCGTTGACGTGCTGCACCCATCCGGCTTCCGCGACGGGGGTGGGCTCGATCTCGTCGAACCCGCCGTCGCGGAGGGCGTCGAGGCAGTCGGCGATCCACTCGACGTGCTGCTCGATCGACACCATCATGTTCGACAGGACCGACGGGCTGCCGGGACCGGTGACCATGAACAGATTGGGGAAGCCCACGCTGGTGAGCCCCAGATAGGTCTCGGGACCGTGGTCCCACTTGTCGGCGAGACGCACGCCGTCACGGCCGGTGATGTCGACCGCGACGATGGCACCGGTCATGGCATCGAAGCCGGTGGCCAGGACGATGGCGTCGAACTCGAACGACTCGGCCGTGGTTGCGATGCCCGTCTCGGTGACGCTCTCGATCGGCGTGCTGCGAAGGTCGACGAGCCGCACGTGCGGCAGGTTGTAGGTCTCGAAGTACCCGGTGTCGAGACAGGGCCGCTTGGTGCCGAACGGATAGCCCGTGGGGCAGAGCAGCTCGGCGGTCTCGGCGTCGTCGACGATCGACCGGATCTTGTCGCGCAAGAAGTCCGAGATCGTCTCGTTGGCGGCAGGGTTGACGAGCAGGTCGTTGAACGGGCCGAGGATCTCGAACAGACCGCCCTTGGCGTAGGCTTCCTCGAAGCGTCGGCGGCGCTCGGCCTCGTCGACCATGAGGGCGCCCTCCTCGGCCGGATCGCCCGGAACCCCACCACGGGACCAACGGGCGGACTCTCGATACGCGTCTCGGTCGGCTTCGACGCTCGCTCGCTTGTCGTCGGGCACCGGCCCGTTGTGCGCGGGAACCGAGAAGTTGGGCGTGCGCTGGAAGACGGTGAGCTGCTCGGCCTCGCGCGCGATGATCGGGATCGACTGGATCCCCGACGAGCCGGTGCCGATGACGCCGACGCGCTTACCGGTGAAGTCGACGCCATCGTGGGGCCATCGACCCGTGGAGTACACCTCGCCGAGGAACCGGTCGACGCCGGCGATGTCCGGCTCCTTCGGAACCGACAGGCACCCGGTGGCCATCACGTACCAGCGACACGTGACGACGTCGCCGTGCTCGGTCGTGACCCGCCAGCGCTTGGCATCGTCATCCCACGCCGCGGCGTCGACACGCGTGGAGAAGCGGATGTCGCGACGCAGGTCGTGCTTGTCCGCGACATGGCCCATGTACCGGAGGATCTCGGGCTGGGTGGCGTACTTCTCCGACCACTCCCACTCGTCGTCGAGCTCGCGGTCGAAGCTGAACGAGTAGTCGAGGCTCTGGATGTCGCAACGGGCGCCGGGATAGCGGTTCCAGTACCACGTGCCGCCGACGTCGTCGGCGGCCTCGAGCACCGTGGTCGTGAACCCCGACTGCCGGAGTCGGTGGAGCATGTACAACCCGGCGAAGCCGGCGCCCACGACGACGACATCGAATTCGTCGTCTGTTCCTTGCGTCGATCCCTGTTCCTGCACGAGCGTTCCCCCCGGAAGTGCTTCGAACTTCTGTCCGTGCGCCGGACACGTCTCGCAGTCTCACACAGGGCGAGTCGCCGTCGCCCGGCAGGTGTGGTTCAGCACCCTCCGGTTGACGTCGCCGGGTCACGCGGCGCACCGAGCACCGCCCGGAGCTCGGACGTGGCGAGGGCGTAGGCCGTGCTGGGCCGGTCGGGCGCCACGGCGAACACCACGCCGATGACGTTGCCGTCGACGTCGACGACGGCGCTGCCGGAATCCCCGCTACGGAGCTCGGCCGCGAGGATGACGACCTGCCGGCGCACGCGACCACGGTCGCGGATGTCCCGACCCTCGGCCTCGATCTGATCCTCGACGGTGGCCGGCGCGATCCGCAGCTGATCCTGACCTCCGGGATGACCGAACGCGGCGGCGCCCTCCCCGAGGCGGGCGTCATCGAGCGGTAGCGGCGATCGCCCGAGGTCGCCCACGCTGATCAGTGCGAGGTCGCGATCGTCGTCGAACGCCACGACGTCGCCGGCGCGAGTCGAGCCGTCGGTCAGGCGGATCCGCACGTCGTCGGTGCCGGAGACGACGTGGGCATTCGTGACCACCAGGCCGGGTTCGACCACGAAGCCACTCCCCTCCTGGATCCGGCCACAACCCGTGGCTTCGACGTTCACCGTGGACGGGGTGACACGGTCGACCACTGCCTGGGACAGAGGCAGCTGCGACGGCGGAGGTCCGGTCTCGGGCGACGGCCGCATGCCGGCGAAGACCGTGGGGAAGTCGAGCTCGCTGACCTTGCGGCTCAGGTCGCGCAGTGCGACCGGCGGCTCCGGGGCGTTCTCGTCGACGAGGCCCACGATCGCCGAACTTCGCACGGCTCGAGCCATCTCCCCCGGGACGAGCCCGAGCGTCGGGAGCAGGAGCCACACCACGACCAGGACGCCGAATGCGCCGGCAGCCGCGCCGCCCAGGCTGTCGAGGGTCCGACCGGACCCACGGCCGAGGCCGAATCGCAGCCGCGCACCGAACGCGGTGCCGATCGCCTGGCCCACCATCGCCGCACCTCCGACCACCAGGATCGACACGAGGAGGCGGGTGCGCTGGCCCGAGCCGTCGAACAGGTCGACGGCCGGACCGACGACGGGAACCGACAACACGATGCCGCCGACCAGTCCGACCCAGGATCCCGCGCGGGTGAGGAACCCCATGCGATAGCCGCCGGAGAGCCCCAGCAGGACGAGCGCGCCGAGGAGGAGATCGACCCAGTTCATGGACCTGCCCCTTCCCCGTTCGACGTCCGAACATTCCTCGGGTCCCCGTCGACGAGCCTCGACTCCCTACGATCCATGGCCGTGAGCCGCTTTGCCATCTGCGAGGACGACGACATCTACGCCACGATCATCGAGGCGATGCTGTCCGAGCGCGGCCACGAGGTCATCGGCGTGACGACGACGACGAGCCGGTCGGTCGCCCTCATCGAGGCCGCACGACCCGATGTGGTCATCGTCGACTCGCTCCTCGGGTACACGTCCGACTTCGACATCATCGCCACCTGCAACGAGCTCGGGACGACCGCCATCGTGTTCTCGAGCGCTCCCGACGACGAAGCCTTCTCTCGCTACGACCCTCGCCCGATCGTCGTGCACAAGCCCGATCTCACCGAGCTCGAGCGAGTCGTCGACCGGACCGAGGCCGACGAAGCGGGCAACACCCGACCCCGCGACCGGCGGAGACGACCGAGCCGAGCGATCAGGGGCCCGAACCCCACGAGCCCCAGCGACTCCCATGCCTTCTACGTCGCGTTCGAACAGGCCACCGCCGGCGATGCACTCGTCGCCTTCGACCTCCACCACGCGATCCCGCTCGACGACGTGCGGTACTCCGCCGACGCCCTCCGGGAGCACCTGCGGGACACCGACCGCCTCCTGGTGTCGAGCACCGTGCTGCGGGTGTTCGTGCCCGACGCCCAGCCGGACGGCGTCTCTTCGCTCCTGAGACGGCTGCAGGAGAACGCGGTCCTTCCTCCCGGCACGACCACCACTGCCATCGTCCTCGAGGACGACGAGACGAGCATCGACGCGTTCGACCGATTGAAGCGGACTCCACCGCGTCCGCTCAGCTGAAAACCCCATCAGGCCGAGCGCACGTCGCCGACGGGTCGTACGATCAGCCCGCGGGGACGTCCTCCGCCAAGAGGGGGTGATCGACATGCACGAGGAGCAGCCCCACGACTCCTTCGAGCGATCACTGCTGATCGCGCGCGGCATCGCCACCGCCGTCGCACCCGATGGCGGCCTCGAACCGGTGCAGGCCAGCCTGCTCGGCGCGGTCACCGACGCCCTCACGGATCATCACATCGACTTCTCGACGCTCGAGCCGCTCGGGCCCGACGAGCTCGCTGCGGTGCTGGCCGCCGACAGCGCCGAGTCGAGGCGACGGGTCGTGCACCACATGGTGCTCGGCGAACTCATCCTGCGCCCGGTGCCTCCCGATGTCGCGCGACGCGTCGCCCTCTACGCCGGCGCGTTGGAGATCGACGATCAGTTCGTCCGGGTGGCCCGCCGCTATGCCCAGGGGGCGTTCGGGCTGGCCTGGCTCGATCTGCACCGCAGCGGGTTCGCCGAGCACTGGGAGATGGCCCGGATGGACCAGCTCAAGACCTCGGTGCGGCTCGAGCACCAGCTCGCGGCGGGCGTCGAGGACCGAGAGCTCGCCGAGCGGTGGGCCGCCTTCGAACACCTGCCTCCCGGCACCCTCGGACGCGGCGTCTGGGACATGTACCGAGGTCGAGGCTTCGGACTCCCCGGCTCGATCGGCGGCGCCTCTGCGTACCTGGCGCAGCACGACTTCGTCCATGTGATCGCCGACTACGGCACCAACCTCAACGGCGAGCTCGAGGTGTTCTCGCTCATCGGCCGTGCCGACCCCGACCCCAAGGGGTTCGCCTGGCTCGCCACCCTGGTCGGCTTGTTCGAGACCGGCTATGTCGCCGATGCGGGATTCTTCATCGGTGACCTCAAGGAGCGCCGGCTCGACCGTCCGGAGATGCACGTCCGCATCGCCGATGCCCTCCGTCGAGGTCGCAACCTGTGCGACCGTCTGGGCACCGACCTCCTCGAGATCGACTACCACGACTTCGCCGAGCGCCCGATCGACGAGTCACGCGTCGAGCTCGGCTTCGACGACAAGTCGGCGCGAGCCGTGGCCGCCGGGTCGCCGGGGGCGTTCGATCTCGCCGGGATGTCGCAGATCCAGCAGAAGTACAACGCCACGCTCGAACCATCCAGCTGACCGATCGTCAGGACGGTGCCAACATGAAGTTCGCCCAAGGGATTCGGGTCCGCTGCCACGACGCCGACGCGCTCGTCGCGTTGTTGCGCGAGTGGGATGCCGGGCAGGCGACCACCGACGTCATGGGCTACATCGGCACGCGGCTGATGGCCGACCGCGACGACCCCGGGAGCTACCTGATCCTGGCCGAGTTCGCCGAGGTCGACGGCGACCTCACCTCGGCCGAGGAGGCCGAGCGCAACAACCAACGAGAAGAGACCGAACGCTGGGCCGCGAAGCTCCGGAGCCTCGTCGAGGGCGAACCCGAGTGGATCCACTTCGACGAGCTCTACCGGACAGGCATCACCGGGGACCTGCGGACCGGTTGAGACTTCGAGGCCGGACTCAGTCCACCATGTCGTCGGTGGCGTACACGCCCAGGAGGTCACGGCTCGACACCAGACCGACCAGCCCGTCCGACGAGTTCACCAGGACGTGGCGCACGTAGGTCTCCAGCATCTCGGCGGCGACGTCGGCCACCGTCGAGTCCTCGCTGCACCAGACGAGTTCCTTGGATGCGGCCTCGCCGGCGGTGATGACGTCGAGGTCGCCA
Organism: Acidimicrobiales bacterium; assembly: GCA_041618235.1. Classification (GTDB taxonomy): domain Bacteria; phylum Actinomycetota; class Acidimicrobiia; order Acidimicrobiales; family Salinilacustritrichaceae; genus Salinilacustrithrix. The sequence continues at coordinate 25,735 of JBFJNI010000021.1, read as the reverse complement.
CGTGCGGCCACGACTCGCACGATGTCGCGCTCCGAGACGATCCCCATCACGTTGGCGGGGTCACCGACCACGACGGCCCCGATGTCGCCATCAGCGAGGGTCCCGGCCACCGAAGAGAGCGACGCGTCAGGCAGCACACAGACGAGGTCGGCGCCGGTGAGCGTGGAGACCGGCATGGACATGGTGGTTTCACTCATGCCCGGAGCATCGCGGAGGGGACCCTTCGCGCAACAGGGTCGGGAGTCCCTTCTGGCGTCGCCCTTCGCGTGTCATCGGGCCGATCGTTACGCTCCCGCCCGTGAAGCAGCGATTGTCCCGAGCGGCAGAGCGAGCCGCTCGAGCGGTCATCGGCTTCGGCGCGTCTCGCGTCGCAGCGAACGACTGGCTGATGGACCTCGTCTACGACCTCACGAACGAGACCAACTTCTCCGGGCTCGCCGAGCAGGAGGAGATGCTGAACGACCGCGTTCGCGTCGAGCACTACCTCCGCGGCATCCACCGCCACGTGAAACCCGGCGATGTCGTCGTGGACCTCGGGACCGGCTCAGGGCTGCTCGCGTTCCTCGCCAGCCGCGCCGGCGCCGCCAAGGTCTACGCGATCGAGCACTCGGACTTCATCGACGTCGCTCGAGCCATCGCTCGGCACAACGACATCACCAATGTCGAGTTCGTCCAAGGGAACAGCCGCGACTTCACCCCGCCGGAACCCGTCGACGTCCTGCTCCACGAGCAGATGGGCGATGAGCTGTTCAACGAGAACATGCTCGAGAACCTCCTCGACCTCCGAGCCCGAGTGCTGCGACCCGGTGGCCGGATCCTGCCGGCCCACTTCCGCCTCTTCGTCGAACCCGTTTCCTTCCACGAGTCGTATCGCGTCCGCCGCTTCTGGAACACCGAGCTCCCCGACGACATCGACCTCGGCGCCATGGAGCCGGTGGTCGCTCGCTTCGACACCGGGAAGATGGAGCAGATGTGGGCTCGACCCGGCTCGGTGGCCGGCACCGTCGGCGCGCCCGAGCCGCTCCTCGACTTCGATCTGCACACCCTCGCCGGCACCGGGGCACTCCCGCTCACGCACACCGTCGAGCGCCGCGCGACGGCCGACGTGATCGTCGACGGGTTCTGCGTCTGGTTCGAAGCCCACTTCGACGAGCAGACGGTGCTGACCACGTCACCCCTCGCCCCGCTGACGAGCTGGGGGAATCGGATGTTCCGGCTCGACCGCGAGATCGCCGCTGGCGAGACCCTCCGTTACACCGTGGACCTCGGCCAGCTCGTCGAGCCATCCACCTGGACGGTGCGCGCCCGCTGAAGCGGTTCAGGGGCCTTCGGCGTGGCGGATGGTCGCCTTTCCGTCCCGCTCGGCGATCCGACCGAAGTCGCTCTGCAACCGGCTCTGCATCTTCCGGGCGGCGTCATGACACACCTGCTCGAGTGAGTCGCCCTCGCTGGTGACCACGACGGGCTTCATTCCCGCGGGGCGGGCTTCGATCAGGCATCGCTTGTCGCCGGGGCGGCCGTCCTTGTCCCCGTTGTCGTCGGACAGGTGGACCTCGACCCGGGTCAGGCGGTCGTCGTAGCGGCCGAGCGCAGCCTGCACCACGTCCTCGACCATCTGGACGAGCTCGTCGGTGCTCTCGACGAAGCGGTCGGTGTCGACTTGGATCTTCATAGTCACTCCCCTGTTCATCGCCGCAGACGTCGCGGCCACCGGCCAACCCTGTCACACCGCCAGCGGCTCAGGCCGGGCCGGCTCCCAGGGTGTCGCCGGCGCCGACCTCGAGATCTTGGTCGATGCCACCCGTCGCCGGAGCCACCTTGGTCGCCGAGGTCTGCCGTTCGTCGAGCCAGCGGGCGAGGCGTGCCATCGCCCACACCAGTATGAAGTAGACGATGCCGATCGAGACGTAGGCCTGGAAGTTCGTGACCTCGGTGTCGCCGAAGTTCGGGGTTCCCGCACCACGGCGGACGAACTCCTCGTACCCGATGACGAATCCCAGCGAGACGTCCTTCGTCAGCGTCGCCATCTGGGCGACGATGGCCGGGACCATGCGACGCACCGCCTGCGGCAGCACGACCACGAACATCATCTGCCAGTACGTCATCCCGACGGCCTTGGCGGCCTCCGACTGACCGCTGTCAAGCGATCGGACGCCGGCGCGGAAGATCTCGGACAGGACGGCGGAGTTGTAGAGCACCAGCGCCACCACGACCGACCAGAAGGTGCCGAGCACCGCATCGCCGCCTCGACCGCGTGCGATCGATGTGTCGATGAAGAACACGCCGAAGATCATCAGCAGCAACGGAAGCGCTCGGAACAGCTCGACCCAGCCGACCGCGAACATGCGGGCAGGTCGCGATTTCGACAGATGCATCAGGGCGAGGCTGAATCCGACAGCCGTTGCGACCACACCCGCGGTCACCGCTGCCCGGACCGTCGCCACCAAACCCTCACCGAGGAAGCGAAGGGTGCTCTCCCGGAAGAGGTCGCTCCACCGTGCCGCTTCGAGCTGACCGTTCTCGTCGAGCCTGAGGTACATCCAGTACACGACGAGGACCGCGGCCGCGGTCGCCACCCCGGTGCCGATGCGGACCCGCCGTCGGCCGCGAGGACCGAGGTCTTCGATGAGGACGTTGGCGGTCATCGCCTGATCGCGTAGCGAGCTTCGAGCCGGCGGAAGACGAATCCGGCCGGGAAGAGGAACAACAGGTAGAGCGCGGAGATCACGGCGAGCACTCGCCACACGCCGGCGGATGCGTCGTTGAACATGCGCTGGGACTGCGCCGTCAGCTCGAACACCGAGATGGTCGATGCCACGGCGGTGTTCTTGAAGTTGGCGACGAAGAGATTGCCGATCGGACCGATGACGGTACGGACGGCCTGAGGGATGACGACGAAGCGCAGGAGCTGGGTGAAGCCCAACCCGATGGACCGGCCGGCTTCGGCCTGGCCCTGTGGCACGGCGTTGATGCCGGACCGCAGTGCCTCGGCCATGTACGCCCCCGTGTAGAGGCCCAGTGCGGCCACCGCGGTGGGATAGAAGTCGAAGACGAGCCCGAGGTCGCCCAGGCCGAAGAGCGCCAGGAAGAGCACGACGAGCAGCGGCGTGTTGCGGAAGGCGGCGACGAACCACGACGCCACCTTCACCAAGGGTGGGATCGGGCTGACACGGAAGGAGACGACGATGATGCCCACGATGAGGGCGAGGCCGAAGCTGGAGAACGCCAGCTTGACCGTCACCCACGTGGCTTCTTGGAGCGGGTCCTGGTACTTGTCGAGGAACTCAGACCAGCTCACGTCGTCTCCTTTCCGTGTCGTGCCCAGCGGATGCTGGTGTGATCAGCAGCCTTCGTTGTCGATGGCCGGAGGATCGGGCGTGACCGTGGCGACGGCGCCGACGGTGTCCTCGTAGATCTGGGCCCAGGTGCCGTCGTCGTAGGCCTTCTGCAGGATCGTGTTGATCTTGCAGCGGAGGTCGGAACCCTTGGCGACGCCGATGCCGTACGGCTCGACGGTGAAGGGGTTCTCGACGAGCTCGTACGCGCCGTCGGATGCATCGGCCAGACCGAGGAGGATGACGTTGTCGGTCGTCACTGCATCGACACGACCCTGGCCCATCGCGTCGGCACACTTCGAGTAGGTGTCGAACGTCGTGACGGCGGCGTCGGGCGCCATCGAGTTCAAGTTCTCGAGCGATGTCGAGCCCTCGACCGTGCACGTCTTGATGTCGGCGGAGTTCAGATCGTCGATGCCGGTGATGCCCTTGGGGTTCCCGGACTCGACCATGATGTCCTGGCCGGCGATGTAGTACGGGCCGGCGAAGTCGATCTTCTCCTTGCGGGCGTCGTTGATGGTGTACGTGGCGACCACCATGTCGACTGTGCCGTTCTCGAGGAAGGTCTCGCGGTTGGCCGAGACGGCCTCCTGGAACGAGATCTCCATGCCGAGCTCATCGGCGATGTACTTGGCGATCTCGGCATCGAAGCCGACGACGCCATCGGGCGTGTTCACCCCGAACAGCGGCTGGTCGTACTTCGTGCCGACCTTCAGCGTCTCACCGGACGGCGTGTCACCGTTGGCATCGTCCGACGACGTGTCGTCGTCGTCACCGCACGCCGCGACGAACATCGCGAAGACGAGCAGCAGGAGTGGAATTCGGTTCATTCGCTTCATGAGGTGCTCCATGATGTAGCCGTGTACGGATCGGTTGGATGGGGCAGGTCGTCCGGCGCCATCAGTGCGTGATGATCTTCGACAGGAAGTTCCGGGCCCGGTCGGTCTTGGCGTTCTTGTAGAACGACTCGGGGTCGTTCTCCTCGATGATGGCCCCGTCTTCCATGAAGACCACGCGGTCGGCCGCGGAGCGGGCGAAGCCCATCTCGTGGGTGACCACCACCATGGTCGTGCCGGCCTTGGCGAGGTCGAGCATGACCTGCAGGACCTCGTTGATCATCTCGGGGTCGAGCGCCGAGGTCGGCTCGTCGAAGAGCATGAGCTTGGGTTCCATGGCGAGCGCGCGAGCGATGGCGACGCGCTGCTGCTGGCCGCCCGACAGCTCGGCCGGGTACTTGCTGGCCTGGTGGCCGACGCCGACCCGCTCGAGGTGCTTCTCGGCGATCGCTCGCGCTTCGTCCTTCGACTTCTTGCGGACCTTCATCGGGCCGAGGGTGACGTTCTCGAGGATGGTCTTGTGGGCGAAGAGGTTGAACGACTGGAAGACCATGCCGACCTCGGCCCGCAAGCGGGCCAGATCCTTGCCTTCCTCGGGCAGCAGCTCTCCGTCGACCCGGATCTCGCCCTCCTGGATCGACTCGAGTCGGTTGATCGTGCGGATCAAGGTCGACTTGCCGGACCCGGAGGGCCCGATCACCACCACGACCTCGCGCTCGGCGACCTCGAGATCGATGTCCTTGAGGGCGTGCATGTCGCCGTACCACTTGTTGACGCCGCGCATCGTGACGAGTGCGTGCGTCATCGCGACTCCTCGGCGGGGCATCGCTGGGTCGAGAGCAGGTCCGTCATCTTCGCCACGACCGTAGCGCCGTGCTCCGGCGCGTGCGTCGGATCCCTCCCGACCCCCGCCGAAGGCCATCGCGACTCCCTCACCTCGAGCGTGTCATCCTGCGGAAGTGGCTGGCTACGTGATCGGCATCGGCGCCCTGGCGTTCGCCGCCTGGCGGCTGTACTCGCATCGGACGCCGGACGGCGCGATCGTCGTCTCCGGCACCATCGTCGAGGAGCTGAGCAAGAAGTCGTCGCAGACCGGCCGGAGGAGACTGCTCTACGCGCCACGGGTGGTGTTCCAACACCCACGGACGGGCAAGGACGAGGTCTACGAGCCGACTGGGTTCGGCGGGTCTCGATTCACCGTGGGCGAACGGACAGACGTCATCTACGACCCGGCGACCGAGCGGGTGTTCCGACCGTTGGACCAACCCGTACGAGAGACCACGGTCCTCGTGCTGGTCGGTCTCGGTCTCATCGCTGCGCAGTACTTCGGCGGCTGACGGCGCGAGACATGAGGACAAGAATGGGGACTCGATGAAAGACCACGCCGACGTCGATGCCTATCTCGCCGACAGCGACCGATGGCCCGACGAGATCGCCGCCATCCGCCCGATCCTGCTGGCGAGCGGCCTGCGCGAGACGATCAAGTGGGGGAAGCCCTGCTACTGCGTCGACGACGACAACATCGTCCTGCTGCAGGAGTTCTCCGACCACCTTGCGCTCATGTTCTTCCAGGGCGTCCTCCTCGAGGACCCCCGTCAGGTGCTGCACGCCCAAGGGCCGAACACCCACGGGCCCAAGCGCATGAAGTTCACGTCGACCGCCGACGTCGAGTCGCTCGCCGAGGTGATCTCCGCGTACGTGGAGGAAGCGATCCACCATGCCCGGGCCGGCACGGAACTGCCCCCGCGACCCGACGAGGCACTCGCCGCAGAACTGCAGGAACGCCTGGCCAGTGACAACGAGCTGGCCGAAGCGTTCGACGGGCTCACGCCCGGCCGACAACGGGAGTACAACCTCCACATCTCCGATGCCAAGCAGCCGGCGACGCGGAACCGTCGCATCGACAAAGTGGTTCCCCGCATCCTCGCAGGCAAAGGCCTACGCGACCGGTGACCCGAGGACCCCATGAACGGGGTCGGACTCGAGAAGTTCCTGGTGTCGGAGGGGGGACTTGAACCCCCACGCCCTTGCGGGCACTAGCCCCTCAAGCTAGCGCGTCTGCCAATTCCGCCACTCCGACGTATGCCACCCGGAACCCGGGCAGGTCGGAAACCATAGCAACACTTCGCCCGATCTCCGCATCGACGAAACGGGCCTCCGGAGGGCCTCAGCCGCCCTTGGCAGCGGTGATCGCGACCCCGGCGAGATCGATCGATCCATCGGCCGCGAGGCGGATGCCGGTGATCCCGCGACGGGCGGCGGCCACCGTGCGGAACTGGACCAGCGGCACGACGGGCACGCGCTCGAGGATCTTCGTCTCGATGTCGCGCCATGCCCGGGCACGCACCGTGGCGATGGGTTCGGCGGTTGCGGCAGCGAGCTCGAGGTCGACGGCCTCGTCGGCGAATCCGGTCACGTTGTCGGGCGACCCGGACGAGAACAGCGGTGCGAGATAGCTGGCCGGTGTCCGGGCGACGCCGACCCAGCCGAACACGAACATCTGCTGCTGACCCCCGGCGATGAGCTGCTGGTAGGTCTCGACCTCGAGGGAGTCGACCTCGACGTCGACGCCCGCCGCCTCGAGCTGCTTCTCGAGGACTCCGCCTACGGCGATCTGCGCGGCGCTGTCGTCGACGAGGAGCCGGAGCGGACGGTCTTGGCCCTCCGGGAAGGCCTCCTTCGAGAGTCGGGTCGCCTCCCCCACCTCGGGGCCACACGGGCCTCGGCACCCGCCATCGCCGCCGGGGACGCCGGCGGGGATGATCCCGGCGAGCGGCGCGGCCGTCGGGCCGAAGACCGCATCGGCCAGGGCGGTACGGTCGATGGTGAGGGCGATGGCGCGTCGCAGCGAGTCGTTCTCCATGGGAGCGACGCCGGCGTCGATGCCCAGGAACAGCGCCGCCTGGAAGGCGGCGAGACCGGACGGCTCACTGGCGTCGAGCGCCTCGCCGAGTCGGTCGGCGGGAACGACGGTCCAGTCGACCTCGGCGGCCAGGAACGCTTCGAGGGCGGTGTCCTCGTCCTCGAAGATCTCGACCACGACCGTGCTCGGGCCGCTCCCCCGTCGCCGCTCGAGCACCATGCGGCGGGCCTGCTCGATCCGCACGGTGAAGTCACCGGAGCCGTTGGGGGTCTGGTCGCCGCCGGCGAGGTACGCGTCGATGGTCACGTCGTCGGTGATGGCGTACATCGGCGACGAGAGCGTCTCGGGCAGCACCGCCGACGGCGCCCGGAGCGCGATGTCGACGATGTTCGGCGCCGCAGCGGTGATCGAGTCGATCGTCTCGACGCGCAGGGCCGCCAGTGAGCGCTCGCCCTGGTCGAGCACCCGCTGGAGCGAGAAGGCGACGTCGTCGGCGGTGATCGGCGAGCCGTCGGCGAAGGTCACGCCGTCGAGCAGCGTGAAGCGCCAGATGGTGCGGTCGGCGTTGGCCGCGAACGTGGCGAGACCCGGCACGGCACGGCCGGCATCGTCGACACGGGTCAGGGTGTCGTAGAGCAGGTCGGCGAGGACGAGATCGGCGATCGATGCCGGGGATGCCGCGACCGGATCGAGCGACTGGACGCCGGGTACCGCGAGGCGGAGCAGCTCCACCGGCTCGGAGGCCGTGACGGCGCCGTCGGTCGTGGTCGGAGCGACGTCGGTCGGCGCAGTCGTGGTGGACGCGTCGCCACTGCGCTCAGCGGCGTCGTCGTCCGAGCACGCCGCGGCAAGCGCCACGAGCACGCAGAGGGTGCCGCACAGCCTGCGCCGGCGACGCAGACGACCCACGTCAGCCGAGGATGAGTGCCAGACCGATGGTGGTGAACACGAACCCGACGGCCACCACGATGGTGATGCGGTCGAGGTTCTTCTCCATCACCGTGGAACCCGCGGCGGACGTGCCCATGCCGCCACCGAACATGTCGGAGAGACCGCCGCCCTTGCCGGAGTGCAGCAGCACGAGCCCGATGAGGGCGAGTGCCTGGGAGACGTGGATGGTGGTGACGATGATCTTGAGCATCGATCCGGGAGGGGTCGGCGATGGAGCGGCCCGAGGCTACCAGCGACCGGCGCCGACACCCAGGTCAACGGACGTCAGCTGTCCTCGACCTCGAGGTCGTACAGCCGGGCGAGGGCGCCACCGACCACGGGTCGTCCTGGAGGGAGCGACACCCGACCCGAGCGCACGAAGACGTCGTGGTGACGCTGGACCAGCGGGATCCACGCCAGATCGCCGGCGGCGACGTCGCCGATCTCCTGTGCGAGGGCCAGCAGTTCGGCCGGGTCGGACGCGTCGACCATGGCGGCGGCCAGCGTCGTGACCGACCGGGGGCACCAGCCGATCACGCTCGACTCCACGCCACCGAGACAGCCGTAGAGGTCGAGCACCTGCGGGGAGACACCGACGTCGAACGAGAAGACGCCGACGCCGGCGGACTCGTCCGGGGATCGCAACCCCGTCCACGTGTCGGCCTCGATGTCACCGACCGAGACCTCGATCCCGATGTCAGCGAGACGGTCGACCAGCTCAGCGGCGACATCGTCGGCCCCGGGCAGGGCCGGATCGTGCGTGACGGTCAAGGCGAAGCGCTCGGCGCCCCGCGCCAGGATTCCGTCGTCGCCCGCGACCCATCCGTCGATGGCCAGGGCGAACCGCGCCAGATCGGGCTCGAAGACGCCCTCGGGCAGGTCGGAGTCGTCGCACCAGGGTCCGACCCCGGGGATCCACCCGAGACACGTCAACAGGGGTTCGTCGCCACCCGCGGCGAGCGCGGCCAGCTCTCCCCGATCGAACGCCACGGCGAGGGCGTCACGGTGGGTCTTCGGCTCGAGCACGGTGGTCCGCCGGTCGAACCAGATCCCGATGACCTCGGTCGTGGGCACACGAACGAGGTCGAAGCCGTCGGGCGTGTCGTCCCGGCGGGTGGGATCGCCCACGATGAAATCGAAGCCACGGAGGCCGTCGTCGGCGTCACGGCGCTCGATGCGCACCTGGTCGATCTCGGGTATCCGCTCGACATCCCAGTACGTGTCGTCGGCGGCCAGGACGGCGACGTCGCGGTCCCACGCCGCCAGCCGGAACGGTCCGGCCGAGAACGGGAGCTCGTCGCGGAACCTGCCCGTCAGATCGAGACGCTCGCCGAGCGCATCGCCTTGGAGGACCCAGCCCGAGGACCCACCGAAGAGCTCGGGCCAATCGGCCAGCGGGCGGGCCAGTTCGACGACCGCGACCCCAGGGTCGGAGTCATCGACGCTCACCACCTCGCGGTAGCCGCTCTGGTCCGCCTCGGGCGTCGCCATGACCGCCAGCCACGTCGCCCGGAAGTCACTGGAGGTGATGGGGCGGCCATCGCTCCAGCGAGCCGCGCTGTTGATCCGGTAGGTGACGGTGAGCGTCTCCCCGTCGACCTCGACCTGTGGATTGCCGGCGAGCAGCGGCGACGGGACGTACTGGCCGGAGCCGTCGACCTCCATGGCGACCGGGAGGACGTGCTGGAGGATCTGCTCGGGCAGTGAGCCGTCGACCGCGCAAGTGAGCGGGTTCAAGCAGTCGGGCCACGCGTCGACGCCGACGCGGAGGAGGGTGCGAGCCGGCGGGATCGTCGAGGTGGTGGTCTCGTCGGACCCGCCACCGTCGTCGGTGCATGCGCCGACGAGCAGGGTGATGCACACCAGGAGTGGGAGCGCACGTCGACGAAGAAGGACTCCGCCCCGACCGGACCACATGGTCAGATGACGGCCTGGACCTCGGCGAAGTGACACGCCGATGGATGGCCCTGCCCGCGATCGACGAGCTCGGGGATCTCCTGGGCGCAACGCTCGGTGGCCTTCCAGCACCGGGTCCGGAAGCGGCAACCCGACGGTGGATCGATCGGGCTGGGCACGTCGCCTTCGAGGACGATGCGGTTACGGCCGCGCTCGCGATGAGGATCGGCGAGCGGAACGGCCGACAACAGGGCCTGCGTGTACGGGTGGGTCGGCGAGTTGTAGATCTGCTCGCGGGTTCCGTACTCCACGATCTTGCCGAGGTACATCACGGCGACGTGGTCGGAGATGTGCTTGACGACCGACAGATCGTGGGCGATGAAGACGTAGGCGAGGCCGAGGCGGTCCTGGAGCTCTTCGAGCAGGTTCACGACGCCGGCCTGGATCGACACGTCGAGGGCCGAGACGGGCTCGTCGAGCACGAGGACCTCGGGTTCGAGCGCGAGCGCGCGTGCGATGCCGACGCGTTGGCGTTGTCCACCGGAGAACTCGTGCGGGTACCGGTTGGCGTGCTCGGGCGAGAGCCCGACCTGGGCGAGCAGGCTGCCGACCCGCTCGAGGATGTCGGTCTTGCTCATGTCGGTGTGCACGCGCATGGGCTCGGACACGGCGGCGCCGACCGTCATGCGGGGGTTCAGCGACGCGAAGGGGTCCTGGAACACGAACTGCATCCGCTTGCGGACGCCGATGAGCTCCTTGCGGCTGAGCTTGGAGATGTCGCGACCGTCGAACACCACCGAACCCTCGGTGGGGTTGATGAGGTTGAGGAGCATGCGACCGGTGGTGGACTTGCCGCAGCCCGACTCGCCGACGAGGCCGAGCGTCTCGCCGCGGCTGACCGACAGGGACACGCCGTCGACCGCTGCGAACGACGCGACCTCGCGAGCCAGGACGCCCCCTCGGATGGGGAATCGCTTGACCAGGTCGTGGGCGACGAGCAGGGGGTCGCTCACGAGTCGTTCACCTCGATCAGGTCGGGAGCTTGCGGCTCGGCGGCCACCTTCTCGACACGCTCACGAAGATCGTCGAGGGTGACGTCGCGGAGCTGCTCGGCGAAGTGACAGGCGGCGGTGTGGCTGGACGAGTCGACGGACCGCAGCTCGGGGACCTCGGAGTCGCACCGGCCGGGCACCTCGGCGAACGCGCAGCGGGGGTGGAACGGGCAGCCAGTCGGACGGTTGATGAGCGACGGCGGTGAGCCGGGGATGGGGATGAGCGGTGCGGTGTCATCGCTCTCGAGGCGGGGGATGCTGCCCAACAAACCGAGCGTGTACGGATGACGGGTCTCGTAGAAGAGCTCGTCGACCGTGCCCAACTCCACCTGACGGCCGGCGTACATCACCATGACGCGATCGGACAGGCCGGCGACGACGCCGAGGTCGTGGGTGATCAGCATGATGGCCGAGTCGATCTCGTCCTTGATGGCGATCAGCGCCTCGAGCACCTGGGCCTGGATGGTCACGTCGAGGGCCGTGGTGGGCTCGTCGGCGATGAGGAGATCGGGGTTGCAGGTCACGGCCATGGCGATCATGGCCCGCTGACGCATCCCGCCCGAGAACTCGTGCGGGTACATGTGGGCCCGCTTGCCGGCCTCGGGGATGCCGACCAGGTCGAGCATCTCGATGGCCCGTGCCATGGCCTGCTTCTTGTTGAGGCCTTCGTGGATGCGGGCCATCTCCCCGACCTGGCGTCCGACGGTGTGCACCGGGTTCAGCGCGGTCAACGGATCCTGGAAGATCATGGCGATCTCGCCGCCACGGATGGCGCCCATCTCGACGTCGGAGTATTCGAGGAGGTTCTCGCCCTTCCAGAGGATCTCGCCCGAGTCGACCTTCAGGGTCGGGATGAGACCGAGGATGGACATCGCGGTGACCGACTTGCCCGAGCCGGACTCGCCGACGACCGAGAACACATCGCCGCGGTAGATGTCGAGCGACACGCCGTCGACGGCTCGGACGATGCCGTCGTCGGTTTCGAAGTGGGCGTGCAGGTCACGGATCGACAGCAGCGGTTCTTCGTCTGGGGTCATGGAGGTGCCCATCACTTGAGTCGGGGGTCGAGGGCGTCGCGCAGGCCGTCGCCGACGAGCACGAACGACAGCACGGTGAGCCCGATGGCCGCGCCGGGGAAGAACACGAGGTGGGCGGCGTTGGCCAGATCGCCCTTGCCCTGCGAGACCATCAGGCCCCATGCCGGCGTCGGGTCCTGTGGTCCGACACCGAGGAAGGACAACGCCGCCTCGGCGAGGATGGTGGAGCCGATCGCGATGGTGCCGTAGACGATGATGGGCTGCAGCGCGTTGGGCAGGATGTGGCGGAACATGATGCGGGCCCGACCGAACCCGAGCGAGGTGGCCGCCTCGACGTACTCGAGCTGCTTGAGCTGCAGGAAGCTGGATCGCACGATGCGGGCGACGCCGAGCCAGCCCGTGACGCCGAGCACCACGATGATGGCGTTCTCGCTGCGCCCGAACACGGCGGCGATGGCCACGGCGAGCACGATGTAGGGGATCGCCAGGAAGATGTCGGTGACCCGCATGATGAGGGTCTCGAGCAGGCCACCGAAGAAGCCGGCCACGGCACCGAGGGCGAGCCCGATGACGAGGGCGATGGTGGTGGCGAGCACACCGATGCGCAGCGACACCCGAGCGCCGTAGACGATGCGGGAGAAGACGTCGCGGCCGATGCTGTCGGTGCCGAACCAGAAGTCGGACGACGGGCTCTGGCGGAACGCTCCCACGGCACTGCCCGGGCGTTCGGTGAACGAGTACGGCGCGACGAAGTCGGCGAACACCGCGACGAGGAACAGGAACACGATGAAGGTGAGGCCGGCCACGGCGAGACGGTTCTTCTTGAACCGACGCCACACGTCGACGCGCAGCGGGCGCGCCGCGGTGAGTTGCGGCACGTCGGTCACGGTGTCGCCGGCCGTCTCGGGGATCTCATGGCCCGAGGAGTTCGGATCGGTCGGGTCGGTCCCCGGCGGGATGTTGGTCATGAGTCCTCCTCGCCGAGCCGGATGCGCGGGTCGAACCACGCGTAGGACACGTCGACGATCAGGTTGATGAGGGAGTAGGCGAGGACGACGACCAAGGTCAGGCCCAGGAGCACGGGGAGGTCGCGGTCGAGGACGGAGCTGGCGATGGTCGAGCCGAGACCGGGCCAGGAGAACACCGTCTCGGTGAGCACGGCGGCGCCGATGACCGCGCCGAGATCGAGGCCGATGAGGGTCACCACCGGCAGCATCGCGTTGCGGAGTCCGTGCTTTCGGATCACGTCGCGTTCGCGGAGACCCTTGGATCTGGCCGTACGCATGAAGTCGGCGCGCAGGACCTCGAGCATCGAGCCGCGGGTCATGCGGGCGGCGAGCGCGGTGGACACGCAGGCGAGGGTCACCGCGGGCAGGATCAGGTAGCGCCACTGCACGCCCTGCGGGATGAAGAAGAACAGCCAGTCGCCGTCGCCGGAGCCCGGTGGCCCGATCTGCGACGTGCGGAGGCGGGCCCACTGGGGCCAGTCGTGCTTGTTGGGGTACACCGCGAACGCGTATTGGAACACGAAGCCCAACACGAACACGGGGATGGCCGACAATGCGGCCGTCACCACCGTGGTCACCTTGTCGATGAGGCTGTATCTGCGGATGGCGGAGATCAATCCGACGCTGATGCCGACGAAGACCTCGATGAGGATCGCCCAGAACCCGAGGCGCAGGCTGTTGACCGCTTTGTCGCCCAGGATCTCGTTGACGCTGCGACCGGTCTCGTAGGACTCACCGAGATCCCACTGCAGCGTCCGCTTCCAGTAGTTGACGAACTGGGTCGGGATGGGGTCGTCGAGGCCGTAGCGCTCGGTGACCTGCTCGAGCCGGATGGGGTTCGGGTTTCGATCGCCGCCACCAGCGATGAGATTCGCTGGGTCGCCCGGGAGAACGAAGAAGAGCACGAACAGGAACGACAGTGCGAAGAACACCGTCGGGATGAGCAGAAGCAACCTTCTGATGATGTAGTTCGCCATGGAGGGTCCCGGGTGGAGGCGGCGGACGAAGGGTGGGAGCAGGTGGGGCGGGCACGAAGCCCGCCCCACCCCACGTGTTTCACGATCGGATCCGAGAAACGGATCCGGGGTTCAGATCACGCCTTGGCGGTGATCCGCTCCCAGAAGATCAGACCACCGTTGGTCTGCTCGAAGTTGTCCCACTTGTCCTGGTCGTAGGCGTAGTCGCCCCGGTACCAGTTGATCGGGATCACCATCGTGTCCTCGTTGAGGAGGATGCGCTCCGCATCGCGGAACAGCTCACCCTGCTTGTCGAGGTCGGTGGTCTGCTTGGCCTCGTCGACCAGCGCATCGAAGTCCTCGTTGACGAAACCGAAGTTGTTGCCGTCGAGGGCGTCACTGTGGAACAGGTCGTACATGAAGTTGTCGTACGTCGGGTAGTCGGCGAACCAACCGGCCCGGCAGATCACGCAGTTGCCATCGGCCAGACCGGAGAAGTAGGTCTCGCTCGGGCCGGGTCGGCCTCGGCTTCGATGCCGATGGCCGCGAGGTTGTCGATGACGATCGCGACGACGTCTTCGTGACCAGCGTCAGCGTTGAACTGGATCGGGATGGGCCCGTCCTGGACACCGCCGTCGGCGACCCACTCGTCGAACAGCGTCTGGGCCTGGTCGGGGTCGTAGGTGCAGTAGTCGCACAGACCCTCTTCGAAGCCGGGGATGCCGGGAGGCACGACGCCGGTGGAGGTGTTGCGGCTGTCGTTGTAGACGGCCGTGTTGATCTCCTCACGGTCGATCGCGGCCGAGATGGCCTGGCGCAGCTTGGCGTTCTCCGCTCCACCGATCCGCGGATCGCGGTCGTTGATCACGAAGTGGTACGAGCCGAGGATGTCGACGTCGAGCGTCGTGCCGTGGTCGGCCTGGGCCTGCGTCACGCGTGCGGGCGGGATGTTGGCGTTGTCGGCCTCACCGGCCTCGAAGGCGTTGTAGGCGGTGTCGGGATCGGCCTGGACACGGAAGATGATCCGGTCGAGACGGTCGTCCCAGGTGTCACCGTTGAAGTCGCCCTTCCACTTCTCGTTCTTGACGAGGACGATCTCTTCGTCGGTACGAGCCGACTCCATCGCGTAGGGGCCGTTGCCGACCATCACGCCGTTCTCGTAGTCCTCGTTCGGCTCGGCGGCGTCGCCAGCGTCTTCCGGCATGGGGAAGAAGAGCTGGAAACCAGCGACCGCGTCGAAGTTCGAGTACGGAGCCGACAGCGTGACCGTGAGGGTCATCGCGTCGTCGTCGGCGACCACACCGGAGATCTCACCGGCACCGTCGAGCGCCTCGGCGCCACCTTCGATGAAGGTCATGAGGTAGCTGTAGTCGCCACCCATCGCGGCGGCACGCTCCCACGAGCGCTTGAAGGTCGACGGCACGATGGCCTCGCCGTTGGAGAACTCCTGGTCGTCCTTGATGGTGAAGGTCCAGACCGTGGCGTCGTCGTTGGCCTCGTAGGACTCGGCGAGCAACGGAACGATCTTGGAGTTCTCCGGGTCGGCGTTGTCGATCTCGGTGAGACCGTCGTAGACCGCGTTGATCACCTGGTACGCATCGAGGGTGCTGTTGAGCGCCGGGTCGATGTGCTCGGGCGGGTCGCCGACGAACGTGCCGAAGTCGACGAACTCGCCGCCGCCGGCGCCGTCGCCGTCAGGCTGCTCAGAGTCGGGGTTGGAGCTGGTGTCGTCGTCGTCGCCGCAGGCTGCGGCGAAGACCGCGAGACCGAGCGCCAACGCGAGCACGCGCAGCCATCGGGAATTGAGGGACACAGGGGATCCTCCTGGTTGGGAACAAGGTGGCCGCCGGCGACGCTGCGGGAACAGTTCGCTGGTACGGCTGGAGTTCACGGTACGCGATCGACGCGAACATTTGCGTGAACGGCGGCAGACGCTAGCGCGGGTCGCGTCGTCATCCAAGGTTCCACTGGGCATTTCTTCCAGTGCATGTGCCCAAACATTGACACTTCTCGCGAATCGGGGCGAACCGGTCGAGCCGACTGGACGACTCGACCAGGATCAGCTGTCCGAATTGCCCAATCGGAACTGTGCGATGCGGGCGAACGATTCGGCCTCGAGGCTGGCACCGCCGACGAGCGCACCGTCGATGTCGGGCTGGGACATGAGCTCGGGAGCGTTGTTCGGCTTCACCGATCCGCCGTACTGGATGCGGACCGAGGCGGCGGTGTCGTCGCCGGCGAGGCCGGCCACGACCGAGCGGACGTGCGCGCACATGCGCTGCGCATCCTCGGCGGTGGCGGTCTTGCCGGTGCCGATGGCCCAGATGGGTTCATAGGCGATGACCATGGCGGCGATCTGCTCGGACTTCACGCCGGAGAGGCCGGCTTGGATCTGCGACGTGACGCGGGCCTCGGCTTCGCCGGCCTCGCGTTCGTCGAGCGTCTCGCCGCAGCACATGATCGGGGTCATGCCGGCCTTGGCGATGGCCTTCACCTTGGCGTTGACGTCATCGTCGGTCTCGCCGAAGATCTGCCGGCGCTCGCTGTGACCGCAGATGACGTACTTCACGTCGAGCTTGGCCAGCATCGACGGCGACACCTCGCCCGTGAACGCGCCGCTGTCCTCGTGGTGGCAGTGCTGCGCGCCCAGCTCGATCGGGATGCGGTCCGCATCGAGCACGGTCTGCACGGAGCGCAGATCGGTGAAGGGCGGATGCACGGTCACGTCGACGTGTTCGGTGTCGTCTTCCGTGACGAGATACCCCAGCTTCTGGACGAGCTGGATCGCCTCGAAGTGGTTGTTGTGCATCTTCCAGTTGCCGCTGATGATCGGCTTGCGGGTCATGACGAGAAGTCCCCTCTGAGGGCGGAGAGACCGGGAAGGTCCCCTTGTTCGAGCAGCTCGAGCGACGCGCCACCGCCGGTGGAGATGTGGTCGATGTCGCGGGCGAGCCCGAACTGTGCCACCGCAGCCGCGCTGTCGCCACCACCGACGACGGTGAAGGCCTTGGCCTCGGCGACGGCCTCGGCGATCGTGCGGGTTCCGGCTTCGAAGCGCGGGTCTTCGAACACGCCCATCGGGCCGTTCCAGAAGATGGTCCGAGCCTCGTGGATCAGGTCGGTGAACTCGGCGGACGATCCAGGGCCGATGTCGAGCCCCATCCAGCCGTTCGGGATGGTGGTGTGCAGCTGGCGCACCTCTCCCCCGGCCTCGGGGTCGCCGATCTTGCCGTCGGGACCCATGGCCGTGACGTCGGACGGCAGATGGAGCTTGTCTCCGTCGGACGCGAGCAGCTTGCGACAGGTGTCGACCATGTCCTCTTCGAAGAGCGAGTCACCGATGTGGTGACCCTGGGCGGCGAGGAACGTGAAGCACATGCCGCCCCCGACGATGAGGTGGTCGACGATGGGCAGCAGCGCCTCGATGACGCCGATCTTGTCGGACACCTTCGAGCCGCCGAGGATGGCGAGGAACGGGTGGCGGGCGTCGGTACGCATGCCGCCGAGGACCTCGACCTCCTTGGCCAGCAACCGACCGGCGGCCGACGGCAGGAACTGCGGCGGCCCGACGATGGACGCGTGGGCCCGGTGCGAGGCACCGAACGCGTCGTTGATGTAGGCGTCCTGGCCCTCGATGAGCTGTTGCACGAACGCGGGATCGTTGCCCGTCTCGCCGGCGTCGAAGCGCAGATTCTCGAGCAGCGTGACCCCGGGCGCCAGCTCGGCGAGCTTCGCCCGCACCGGATCCATCGAGTACTTCGGATCGGGCGCACCCTTGGGTCGACCGAGATGGCTGCACGCGGTGACGGTGGCGCCGTGCTCCTGGAGCCACTCGATCGTGGGCAGGGCGGCGCGGATGCGGAGGTCGTCGGTGATCTCGCGGGAGCCGTCGGCGTTCTCGCGCATCGGGACGTTGAAGTCGGCGCGCAGGAGCACCCGCTTCCCTTCGAGGGGAAGCAGGTCCTCCAACTGCGGGACAGCAGTCATGCGTTCGTGATCCTCTCGATGAAGGCCGGCGTCGGGGCGGGCGCGCCCGGCGCCAGCGAGCAGCCGGCACGCGGCGCTGCGAAGCAGACCGCCCTGAGCACCGTCATTGCGCTATCCGCAGGTGATGGCGACGAGGTCGACGAGGCGGTTGGAGTAGCCCCACTCGTTGTCGTACCAGCCGCTGATCTTGGCCAACGTGCCGTTGGCCATGGTGAGGCCCGAGTCGAACGTGCACGACGCCGGCGAGCCGACGATGTCCGAGCTGACGAGCGGTGCCTCGCTGTAGTCGAGGACCTTCGAGAGGCGGCCGTCGGTGGCTGCAGCCTTGAACGCCTCGTTGATGGCCTCGGCCGTGGCTTCCTTCTTCAGCATCGCGGTGAAGTCGGTGACCGAGCCGGTGGGAACCGGCACGCGGAGGGCGGTGCCGTCGAGGCGGCCGTCCATCGACTGCATGACCAGGCTGGTGGCGCGTGCGGCGCCGGTGGAGGTCGGGATGATGTTGATGGCCGCAGCGCGCGCACGGCGGAGATCGCTGTGCGGGCCGTCGACCAGCGCCTGGTCACCGGTGTACGCATGGATCGTGGTCATGAAGCCCTTCTCGACACCGAAGGTGTCGTCGAGGACCTTGACCATGGGCACGAAGCAGTTGGTGGTGCACGAGGCGTTGGAGATCACCTTGTCGGTGGTCTCGTCGTACTCCTCTTCGTTGACGCCGACCACGATGGTCTTGTCGGCGCCACCGGCCGGGGCCGACACGATGACGAGCGGAGCGCCGCCCTCGAGGTGGGCGCTGGCCTTGTCCTTCGAGTTGAAGATGCCGGTCGACTCGATGACCACGTCGACACCGAGGTCGCCCCATGGCAGGTCGGCCGGGTTGCGCTCGGCCAGGACCTTGAGCTTGTCGCCGCCGACGGTGATGCCGTCCTCGGCCACCGAGACGTCTTCGCCGAACCGGCCCATGACCGAGTCGTACTGCAGCAGGTGGGCCATGGTCTCGAGCGAGCCCAGGTCGTTGACGGCGACGAAGTCGATGTCGGCACCCTGTGCCTTGGCGGCTCGGAAGAAGTTGCGGCCGATGCGGCCGAAGCCGTTGATGCCCACGCGGACGGTCATTGTGGTCCCACCTCGGGATGTCTTGACGGACGGACGCCGCTATCCGACCACGCGGAGCATGGTGGCCACAACACCGGGCGCGGCCCGGCGAACGGACGAGCCGTCGCCGCCCGATCAGCGCAATTCGGCCAGCACCTGACCGAGCAGTTCGCTGTCGTGCGCGAGACCGTGGGGCCGGTCGACGTCGGCGACGACGAGGTCGACGCCATCGACGAGGTCGCCGACGGGCAGCCCGCCGTCCTGCGTCACGACGACGTCAGGTTGGATGCCGTGGGCGATGAGCGCATCGACGTGTCGGCCCAGGTCGAAGCCCGCCACCTCGCGCTCGTCGGCCCGCAGGTTGGCCACGAACACCACGCGAGCATCGGTGGCGTCGATGGCCTTGCGGATCGAGGGCACGACGGCGGCGGCGAGCACGCTGGTGAAGAACGACCCCGGACCGAGGATGACCTGGTCGGCGGAGCCGATGGCGGTCAGCACCTCGGCGGGGACCGTGGGGTCGGGCGGGTCCATGGCGATGCGGATGATGCCGGTGGTGGCCTCGACCGAGACCTGACCCCGGACCTCGCCGGCATCGGTGGTGGCCACCATGTCGACCGGCCCGTGGGTCGCGGGCAGCACCCGGACCTCGGGATCGATGCCGAGCCACGTGCTCACGTGCTCGGCAGCCGTGAGGAGGTCGTGGCCGGCGTCGTACAGGCCGGCGAGGACCAGGTTGCCGACGGCATGGCCCTCGAGCTCACCGTGCTCGAAGCGGTGCTCGAGGGCCTCGGCGAGCAACTGGTCGGCCGCCATCGCGGTGAGGCACCGGCGCAGGTCACCGGGAGCCGGCATGTCGAGGGCGGCACGCAGGCGACCGCTCGAGCCCCCGTCGTCGCCGGTGGCCACGATCGCGGTGAGATGGCCGGCGTAGCGCCGGACGGCGCGCAGCGACGTGGCGAGGCCGTGTCCGCCACCGATGGCGACGACGTGCGGGCCGCTCACTTCTCGACGTCCCGGTGCGTCACCGTCGCAGCGGTTCCGAGGTCGACGAGTCGGGATCGGAGCTCCTCGGCGATGGCGACCGAGCGGTGGCGGCCGCCGGTGCAGCCCACGGCGACGCTGAGGTACGCCTTGCCCTCGCGCTTGTAGGCGGGCAGCAACAGCTCGAACATGCCGGTGAGATGGTCGAGGAACGCCTTCGCATCGTCGGCGGCGAGCACGTGGTCGCGCACTGCGGCGTCGAGACCGGTGAGGGGGCGGAGCTCGTCGACCCAGTGCGGGTTCGGCAGGAAGCGGACATCGAACACCAGGTCGGCGTCCATGGGCAGGCCGTGCTTGAAGCCGAACGAGCGGATCAGCGTCTGCATGCCCTCGTCGGTGTCGGGCTGACCGAACGTGGCCCGCACTCGGTCGCGGAGCTGGTGGACGTTGAGCTGCGTGGTGTCGATGACGACGTCGGCGATGGCGCGCACCGGCTCGAGCAGGCGGCGCTCGGCCTCGATGGCGTCCTCGACGCTGCCGTCGGTGCGCAGCGGGTGGCGCCGGCGGGTCTGCTCGTAGCGGCGGACCAGCTCGCGGGTCGAGCATTCGAGGAACAGCACCCGGGTGCGTGGCGCCAGCCGGCGCAGCTCGTCGATGGCGGCGAGGAGATCCGAGTCGTAGTAGCCGGTGCCGGCGACGAGCGCGATGCGGTCGATGGTCGAGCCGGGTGCGTCGGCCAGCTCGGACACCTTGGACATGAGCGTCGGCGGCAGGTTGTCGATGACGAACCAGCCGAGGTCCTCGAAATCGTTGGCCGCCTGCGAACGACCCGCCCCCGAGAGGCCGGCGATGACCAGGTAGTCGCCCATGGGGGCAGGCTACCGAGAGGCCGGCGACGTACCCGCGAGCTTCCCGCCGAGCTTCCCACCGAGCTTCTCGGTGCGCAGGAAGAGGAGCCGGGGGATCTCGGCGGCGTCGGTGTACTCGTGGGCGCGGGCGAGGAAGCCGGGTGGCGGCGCCGGCTCCTCGATGCGGGTGAGGAGCAGCCCGTTGTCGATGAGCGCGTTCATGTAGCGGTGCAGCGGCCGGTGGATGAACGGGATGAAGACATCCTTCTGCACCTCCTCGATGGTCGAGTCCTCGCGGAGGTAGGCGCCGATGCGCCAGTACTGCTCGGGCGGATCGAGGATCTGGTCGTCGATCCAGCCGCTGTCGGGCGTCTGGAGCAGCGGGTGGTTGAGGAAGAAGAGGAATCGTCCGCCCGGCTCGAGCACCCGGGCGACCTCGGCGATGGCCTCGTCGACGTCGTCGATGTGCTCGAACACCAGGCAGGCGACGACGCAGTCGAAGCTGGCGTCGGGGAACGGCAGGCCGGCCGCCCCGGCGCGCAGGTAGCGGGGGCCGCCGGCGCGCTGCTTGGCGACCTCGACCTGGTTCCACGTCGGGTCGAGACCGACCACCTCGGCGCCGTCGGCGGCGGCCAGTCGGGCCAGTTGGCCTTCGCCCGTGCCGACGTCGAGCACGCGGCGGGCGCCGGCGAGGTGGGTCTGGGCGAGCGGGAGGATCTGCTCCTCGTACTCGGGATCGACGCCGTCCGTGAAGCCCTCCTGCCACCAGTCGGCGTGGGTCTCCCAGAGGTCGTCGTCACCGGTGGGTGCGTTCACCGCCCGATCATGGCACCGGGATCGTCGGGATCCAGAAGTCCCGCGGCCGGGGGTTCGCTCGGCGGCGACGCTCTGATCTCCGTCCACGCCGCCCGCAGGACGAGGGCGAAGGCGAGGACCACGAGTGCGACCAACGGGGAGAAGCCGAGCGGCTCGGCGACCAGGGCGAGGAGACCGGCCGACCACCCCACGGCGAGGGCCACCGGCCTCGCCGCACCTCGCTCGACGAGGACGGCCGCGGCGAGGAGGAGCAGGCCGGCGTCGTAGTGGAGGGCGTGCGGCGTCATCACGAGTGCACCGAGGCCGGTGAGCGGCACCAGGAGGTCGAGGCGTCCACGGCGGCCGGCATCCGGGAGCCGGCGTTCGAGGACCCACAACCACGAGATCACGCCACCGAGGACGATGACGGTGAGCCCTCCGACCACGGTTGCCGCTGGCGAGTCGATCCCGAAGACGGCCTCGGCGGCTCCCGGCACCGAGACGAAGTTGTGGACGTTGAACGGGGTGTCGGACCGGTCGAGGTATCGGATGGCGTCGACCCACGCGCCCACCCATCCCGGTCCCGTCACCAGTGCGCCGACGGCGTAGAGCACGCCCGTGCCGACGGCGGCGCCGCCGAGGACCCGCCAGCGACGGCTCAGAACGAGCACGCCGAGGAAGGGAATCGCGAACACCGGCTTGTAGAGCAACAGCGCGAGGATCAGGCCTGCGGCCCCGTCTCGGTCGTCGCGCAGCAGACGCCAGAACCCGACCATGAGCAGCAGCGTGAGGCTGGTGTTCTGTCCACCACCGACCGCCCGGAACATCGGGTAGAAGGTGACCGCGACCGCCATGGTCTCGACCGGGCGGTCACGGACCAGCCGGCACATGGGCCGCACGAGGGCGATGGCGGCCGCCAGGGCCGCGGTCATCAGCGCGGTGTACGCCAGGTAGGCGAGGTCGTAGGGCAGCATTGCGAGCAGTGCGAAGGGTGCGGCGTAGAACGCCGGGTACCCGAAGTAGAGACGTCCGTCCTCGGATGGCGGCAGGACCTTCGCCTGCTCGGCGTTCTGGAGCTCGGGGTCGTAGAGCGCGGCGGCTTCGAGGCCGGGTTCGGCCAGGACGAGCTCGCCGGCGGCGTGGAAGGCGGGGTAGTCGCCGCCGAGCCGGCCCGACACCACCTCGGCGCCGTCGGCCGACAGCACCACGATCGCGAGCGCGGCGGCCAGTGCCAGCAGGACGGCGAGCGCCCCGCGACGTGTCTGCTCGGCGGTCACCGTCACCGTCACCGGCGGGTCGGCCGGTGCAGTTGGTTCCACAGCGCCTCGGCGACGGTGTCGGGCAGCCAGCTGAGCGACTGCAGCTCCTCGAGGGTGGCGGCCTTCACGCGCTTGACCGAGCCGAGCTCCTTGACCAGACGCTGTTTGCGTGTCGGACCGAGGCCGGGAACGTCGTCCAACGCCGACTTCGTCATGCGCTTGTCGCGCAGCTGGCGGTGATAGGTGATGGCGAAGCGGTGGCTCTCGTCGCGGATGCGCTGGAGGAGGTAGAGCGCCTCGGACTGCCGCGGGATCCGCACCGGGTCGGGCTGGCCCGGCAGGTAGACCTCCTCGAACTGCTTGGCGAGCGAGGCGACGGGGATCTCGTCGCGGAGCTCCAGCTCATCGAGCACCTTGAGCGCGCTGGTGAGCTGACCCTTGCCGCCGTCGACGAGCAGGAGCTGGGGCGGGTAGGCGAACTTGCCGGGTCGCTCCCCCACCGGCTTCTCCCGCTCGATCAGGTAGGCGGTGAGGCGGCGGCGCAGGACCTCTTCCATGGCGGCGAAGTCGTCGTTGCCGTCGACCTCCTTGATCTTGAACCGCCGGTACTCGGACTTCTTGGGCAGGCCGTCCTCGGTGACGACCATCGAACCGACGTAGTCGGTGCCCTGGAGGTGCGACATGTCGTAGCACTCGATGCGCAGCGGCGCCTCGGGCAGACCGAGGTGCTCCTGCAGCTCGTTGAGCGCACGGGCCCGGCTGTTGTGGTCGCTGGCCCGCTTCAGGCGGTGGCGGGTGAACGCCTCCTTGGCGTTGCTGGCGACGGTCTCCTGGAGCCGGACCTTGTCGCCCCGCTGCGGCACCTTGATCTCGACCCTGCTCTCCCGGAGCTCGGAGAGGTACTCCTCGTAGAGCGCAGGGTCGTCGGGCATGAACGGGACGAGCACCTGCTTCGGGACGCCGAGCGGAGGATCGTCGTAGAGACCCTCGAGCACGTGTTCGATGAGGGCCCCCGGCGTCAGCTCCTCGACCTTGTCGACGATGAAGCCCTTCCGACCGACCACACGGCCCTTGCGGACGAAGAACACCTGGACCGCCGCCTCGAGGTCGTCCTCCGCGATGCCGAGCACGTCGAGGTCCTCGCTCTTGTCCCCCACCATCTGCTGTTTGGCGATGGCCTTGTTGACGCTGACGAGCTGGTCGCGGACCCGAGCCGCCTTCTCGAACTCGAGCTCCTTGCTCGCATCGGCCATGTCGGCTTCCATCCGAGCGACGACCGCGTCGGTCTCACCGTCGAGGAAGTCGATCAGCTCCTTGGTCATCTGCTGGTAGGTCTCACGGTCGACCTCGCCGACGCACGGTCCCGAGCACTTCTCGATGTGGAACAGCAGGCACGGCCGACCGAGCTTGGCGTGGTTGTTGAACTTGCTGTCGCTGCACGTGCGCAGCGGAAACGTCCGCAGCAAGAGGTCGAGCGTCTCGCGGATGGCGTAGGCGTTCGCATAGGGGCCGAAGTACTGCACGCCCTTCTTCTTGCGTCCCCGCATCACCATCGGCCGAGGCCACTCGTCTTCGACCGTCACGGCCAGGAACGGATAGCTCTTGTCGTCGCGCAACCGGACGTTGAAGCGCGGGCGGTGACGCTTGATCAGGTTGTACTCGAGCATCAGCGCTTCGACGTCGTTGCGGACCTGGATCCACTCGACCGTCTCGGCCGTGGCCACCATCTGCGCCGTGCGCGGGTGCATGTTCCGCGGGTTCTGGAAGTAGTTCGACAGCCGCTGGCGCAGGCTCTTGGCCTTGCCGACGTAGATCACCCGACCGTGCGCGTCCTTGAACTGGTACGAGCCGGGAGCGTCGGGGATCGTGCCGGCAGGGGGACGTTGGACCACGTCGTCAGGCTATTGGGACGACGCCGGAACGCTCGGCCACGGCACAGTTCAGCACCAACTCGTGGGTGCACGCGAGGAACGACCCGACACATCGGCGGGTCGCACATCGGGTCAGTTCAAGACCACGGAGTCGGCGTACACCGATGGATCATCGATGGCAGCCGCAATCCCCTGCTCGATCGGTGCTGCGACGGCACGGGCGTCGGCCGTTACGACCGTTGAGCGAGCCAGTCCCGGCTCCGCCTGACGCCGAGAATCGTGCAACGGCCAACCCGGGCGCAATCGCGACGCCGGTCCCCGCCTGACCGTGTCGAGTACGCCAGACTCCCCGAGATGGGGGCCGCCACGCGTCGATCCGCAGAGATGGGTCCGCTGGGGCGAAGCCTCGTGCTCGTGGTCGCCGCTGCACTGCCGAGCGCAGTGTGGCTCGCACAAGGCCCTGATCTGCTGACCGATGATTTCGGGCATACGCTCGCCTACCGCGACCACGGGCTGTGGGGCGGCCTCATCGATCGATCGTTCGAGAGCACCGGACGGCCACTCGTCGGCCTGTACTACCTGCTCACCTTCGGTCTGATCGGCGATCATCCCGCGTTCCATGCGGTGGTTCTGGGGGTACTCAACGTCGCCCTCGTGATCGCGGTCTGGTATGTCGGCCGACGTGTGCTCGACCCTCGGGTGGCCTGGTTCGCTGCGCTGTTCGTCGCGCTGTTGCCCAACCGTGACAGCACGCGCCTTTGGTTCTCGACCGGCAACTACGTACTCGCCACGATGCTGGTCGTCGTCGGCTTCGGATTGCTCGCGTCGGGCAACAGACCGCGATCGGCGTCGGCGACCTTTCTCGTGGCGGTCCTCCTGTTCGAGGGTGTTGCCGGCCTCGTCGGCGGCCTGCTCGCCCTCTGGATGTACCACAGGCGCGACCGGTGGGTCACCGGGATCCTGGTGGGACTGCCCGGGGTGTTGGCG